>JBAVMD010000894.1:0-3223 GCA_049689695.1 Chitinophagaceae bacterium
TGCTCATTGCAACAGATGTATTTTTTTCGGTTGTAACCTCGCTGGTCAATTCTTTAGTACAACGGCTGAATAAAATAGAAAGGCAGCATAGCGCAATCGCTGATCTTATGAAGCAGGGTTTCATAACTTTTGGTTTTTGCTTGTTCAATAAATTATCCTTTAATCCTATCTGTTGATCTTATGTTGCGGATACAACCGTTGAAAGTCTTCCAGGCTTGTAATATTGTTTTTCTGCCTGTTGATAGCATCCATAGAAGCAGATGATCCACAGTCCCATCCTGTATAAAACGTAAGTTTTAAAAAGGGATCATTATTTACATAGGAATGTACGAGGCCATTTTCCTGCAATTGATAATTTGTATAGTTGCGGGAAATAGGAGTGGAAAAGAAAATGCCGGTTTGATCTTTTGATACATTGACGAGTTGGTGATGGATGGGAAATTGCAGGAGGTCCATAAATTCCAGCAACCTGTACGGTCGGTCGATCATAACAGAGGACAACATTCCCGCTATCGGTTTTGAATAATCATACGTGTATTGCAACAGATGAACACCGAATGTTGTGTGTAACTCTACCTGCACGAGGTTGCCGTGAACATCGTATGAAAAAAGGTATTTGCGAAACAGTATGCTGGTTAAACTATAAAAAGGCACGCTTAAACTGATAATGGAGTCCAGCCTGTTTCCGGTAAAATGGTAGTACGAAGTGTCTTTTAAAATCGAATTATCGGCCCGGTCAACAAGAAAATAGGAGGCCGCCGGCCTTTGCTGCGCATCCAGCGTTATTCTCATTACGGTATCATTCGTGAGTACGTTCTTTACATAAACCTGGTTGTTGTTATGATAAGTTACTTCGCCCCAGGTAAGAATAGGTAATGGGCCACCTCCCGGGATTTCCTGTTGCAGGCTGGCTTTCAGATACGCGAGTTTTCCGTTCGGTGCGTACCATTTTTGCATAATTGTCTGCCATTCTGTTGCGCCAGCACTTTGTTCCATAAATACACCGAATACCGCAGGCTTGCATGTGGTGCTGCTTAGTGCAAGTGCATGTTTCTCATCAATGGTCTCGTCATTGATGTGTTTTGTACAACCTGCCAGAAAAAGCAGCAGGCCAAACAAAATGATGCCTGGTCTTAGAAATAAAATGAAGGTTTTCATGGCTTTTAATTTTAGAATGATAAAAGCATTAGCCTTCTGCAGGGGGCTTAAAAGATAAACAAAATTTTACTCACTTGCGTCTTCATTTAAATTTCCCAATGGGCAAGCTGTATGCGCTTTCCATTCGGATCCATTATGCCGGAACAGCGTGATCGCCAGAGCAGGAAAAGAATGTTCAAATTCAATTTTACTGAAGTGTTCAAATGCAGGCGCAAAATCTTTTTTGCGCAGATCGCGGTTGGCTATGGTGAGATGCGCGTGAAAAGGACGGCTTTCTTTCTTTATGGGATATTTATTTTTTGATACAAGAAAATTTTCCAGAGAATCCTTTAGTTCTTCGAGCATTTTATTTTCTTCGACATGTACAAAAATTACACGCGGCTTAAAAGCATCAAAGTTTTTCAGGCGAATATCAAAGGGATAACTACGCTTTGCGAATTTGCCGACACCCTGTGCCAGCTCGCTCTCAAGTTCCTCATCCATCCAGAAGGGAGGTATCAAAGTAATATGAGCCGGTGATCGTAACGCTACCGTACAGGCGAAATGATCCCGCATGTAATATTTCCACTGCAGTACCTGCTCATTGATTTCAGCAGGCGCCGCAATAGCGATGAAATACATGCGGGCTGTGTTCATATTTATCTTGCTGCAACAGGAATAACAGGCAGGCCTTCATTGCCATCCTGGCTCACCGCCTGTACTGCAAAAAAGTAATTGTCTTTAGAATACGGCAATCGCATAGTGAGTTGGGTGGTATAGAATTTTTTCTGCCAGAAGGGTTGATAAGTCTCACGCATCATTACATAGTACCCGGTTGCCTTTCCTGATTTAGGCGCCTTCCAGTTGAGCGTGGTACCATTGCCAAGCCCGCGCACTTCCATTTTTACCTCTTGCGGCATGCCGGGCGACTTGGCAAGATTAGCAAGGTTCACAAGGTTCAGCATGGTGTTCTTACGCAGGTATTCAAAATCCATGAACTCAGGCAGGTCGCCATATTGAACGCCTTTGTCTTTACGAATGTCCTGGTGCTGGCGTTCAAAATTTTCATTCATTTCGGTAATACGCACCGCTGCATATCCCTTCTGAACATAAGGAGTATGATCTCCGCCGCGCAGGAAGCGATCGTTCCTGTACACCATTACCACCTCCAGGTTGTCAACATATCTTTCGCCGGTTTCTTTTACATACCTGGCGAGTTGCCGTGCAGCGCCATCGTTCTCTGTTCCCAGGTTGCGGATGCTTGTTGCTTTTTTATCCAGCTCGAAAAAGGGCAGGCCTTCACTGAAAACACGTACGCGCGTATTGTCAATGATATTGGTTTCGTTGCTGTTGTTGCTGCCCATGATGTCGTTGTTCAATACCGCTTCGATATTCCAGTTTGATCTTTTTGCAGAATCTGCAAGATGTTCAGCGCCCAGCAATCCCTGCTCTTCACCACTTACGGCGATAAAGAGAATAGTTGCAGGAAAACCTTGCCTGCTCAGAACGCGTGCGCATTCCATTACTGCGGCTACCCCGCTTGCATCGTCATTGGCGCCGGGAGCATCAATGGTGCGGTTCATAACGTCTGTTGCACGGCTATCCAGGTGGCCGCTGATGATGAAAATGCGATCATCGTTAGCATCTGTGCCTTTTAACCATGCCATGGGATTACCCATGTCTACCGCAGTATCGATGCGTCTTTTATCAGGTTGCAATATCCACCGGTCCAGTTGCACAGTCATTCGCCCATCGCTCAGCTTTGCAAACTCGCGGAACTTTGCTGCAACCCATTCGCGTGCAGCGCCAATGCCTTTTGTGGGATGTGTGGTTGTGCTAAGCGTATTGCGCGTGCCGAAGCTTACCAGTTTATATATGTAAGATTTAAGACTGTCGGCATTTACTTCCGCCGCCAGTTTTTCGATCACGGGATCTTTGCGGATGGTGATTTGAGAATATAGATTGAATGCCAGCAAAAGCGTGGAAAGTGTGAACACGTATCTCATGAGCGCGATTTGGAATAAAGATAGTGAGGGAAATAAGGAAAGCGCGGATTGGAAGAAGGATTTTAGGATTACACGGATTA
>JBAVMD010000895.1:0-5255 GCA_049689695.1 Chitinophagaceae bacterium
TACTTGTACCTTGTTTCTTGTACCTTGTACCTTCATGAGGATTGTCTTCATTACCAGATCAACTTTATATTCTGCGCCGGGTGGCGACACAACTCAGGTGCTGGCAACTGCTAAATACCTGCGAAGGGCTGCAATTCACGTGGATGTAAAGCTTTCTACAGACAGCATCGAATACCATTTATACGATCTCCTGCATTTCTTCAACATCATTCGTCCTGCAGATATCCTCAAACACCTTAAAAGCCGCAAACCTTATGTGATCTCCACCATCTTCGTGGAGTATGCAGGTTTCGATAAAAAACAAAGAAAGGGTTTGGCAGGCCTGCTCTTTAAAATAATGCCTGTGGCCTGGATCGAATATGCAAAGACCATTGCCCGTTACCTGGCAGGCAGAGACGAGATTGCCAGTCGCGAATACCTTTGGCTCGGCCACCATCGTGCCATAAAGAAAATCCTGCAGGGAGCAGTCTGCCTGCTTCCTAATTCCGAAAGCGAGTACCAACGGCTGGTAAGAACTTTCGGCATCAGGAAAAACTATTTCGTTGTGCCCAATGGTATAGATACGGAAGTTTTTCCGCCTGGCGCGGATGTGGCGAAAGATCCATTGATGGTGGTGTGTGCGGCCCGCATAGAGGGTATTAAAAACCAATTAAATCTTATCAGGGCGCTCAGGAATTCAAAATTCAATCTGTACCTTATAGGTGATCCGGCACCCAACCAGCTAAAATATTACGAAGCATGCAGGAGAGCGGCGGCAAAAAATATTTTCTTTATCAATAACCTGCCGCAGCGCGCTTTGAGAGATTATTATATCAGGGCAAAAGTGCATGTATTACCAAGCTGGTTCGAAACTACGGGCCTCAGTTCAGTGGAAGCCGCGGCCATGGGTTGCAATATTGTTATCAGTGAAAAAGGCGATGCAAAAGAATATTTCGGCAGTGAAGCATTCTATTGCGACCCCGCTTCTCCCGCATCTATATTGCAGGCAGTGGAAAGCGCAGCTGCCAGCCAGGGGGATGATGCACTTCAAATAAAAATCCGTACAAATTTTACATGGGAGCAGGCAGCTTTTATAACAATTCGGGCGTATAGGGCTTTATAATATGAGAATTGCCATTATAGGAACAAGAGGTATTCCCAACCGGTATGGGGGGTTCGAGCAATTTACAGAATACATAGCCCCTATGCTGGTAGAAAGGGGTTATGAGCTGTACGTATACAATTCCTCTTCTCATCCATTCAAAGGCACACACTGGAAAGGCGTGAATATTATTGCTAAGGCAGACCCTGAGTCGCGCATGGGCACCATCGGCCAGTTCATTTACGATTTCAACTGCATCATGGATGCGCGCAGACGCAATTTCGATATCATTATTCAACTGGGTTATACCAGCAGCAGCATCTGGTCTTTCTGCTTTCCGCGCTCATCCTGCGTGATCACCAATATGGATGGTTTTGAATGGAAGCGTGCCAAATATACGCGGCCAGTTCAGTGGTTCCTGCGGCATGCTGAAAAATGGGCGGCTAAATACAGTGATTTCCTGGTGGCCGATTCCGGCACCATGCAACAATACATTTATGAAAGATATCGCCGCCAGGCAGATTATATTCCTTACGGTGCAACGGTGTTCGACAAGCCGGATGAAACAGTGCTGAGCAATTTTGACCTTTCGAAATATGCTTATAATATGCTGGTGGCGCGCATGGAACCGGAGAACAATATCGAGACCATCATTCGCGGATGCATTGCTTCGCGTTCGCCGCAACCGTTGCTCATCATAGGCAATCACCAGAATGCATTCGGCCGTTACCTCACCAACAAATACATCGATAAAAAAATAATCTTTTACGGAGCAGTCTACGACCTGGAAACGTTGAACCAGCTGCGCTATCATTCTAATTTTTATTTTCACGGGCATTCAGTAGGCGGCACCAATCCTTCTTTGCTGGAAGCGATGGCTTCTCAGGCGTTGATCGTTGCGCACGATAATGTGTTCAACCGCGCAGTACTGGAGCAGGATGCTTATTATTTCCAGGGCAGTAATGATATTGCTTCATTGATCAACGCGGGCCCATCCCGTTATGGCGAAGCCGTTAAGATCGGCAACAACCTGGAAAAGATCAGAACGAAGTTTTCATGGGAGCATGTGGCGGACCAGTTGGAGAAAATTTTTATTCATGCAGTGGAGAAGGGGAGAGTGAAAAAGGAGGTGAGAGGGAGAGTTATTGATTATTGATTCTTTTTTTGCTCAGAGCAATACAGATATTAGTTCTGATAAATGTTGCATATATTCATTAATATTCAAGTGAAATGCAAACATGTAACCAGTGCTGAAAATTTCTCTGTACATAATGTCCGCGCTTTATCTCCTGGCAGGAATAAATCACTTCATCAACCCACGAACTTACCTGAAAATAATGCCTCCATGGGTTCCTTATCCTCAGGAGATGGTGCTGATCAGCGGTGTATTTGAAATATTATTTGCCCTGCTGCTGCTGCCTGCTTCCACAAGACCATTTGCTGCCTGGGGCATTATAGTTTTGCTGATCGCTGTGTTTCCGGCTAACATCCAGATGTCTGTTAACTATCATCGGGCAAATAATCCTTATTTATGGGTTACATTGGTTCGATTATTATTACAGCCTGTTTTAATATGGTGGGCGTATAAGTTTACCACGCGCTCGTGAACATTATCGCGATAAATTTGCCTCAGCAATCTAACCATGAGATTATTCTTATCCTCATTCCGCCTCGGCAATCAACCGCAAAAGCTTGCGCAGTTAGCCGGCAACAACAAGCAAGCGCTTATAATTGTAAATGCCTGTGATGAGTTTAATGAAAGTGACAGGCAGGTAAGGGTTCGGCAGGAAGTTCTGCTTTTGCGCGAGCTTGGGTTTGATTCAAAGGAGATCGATCTGCGTAAATACTTTAACGATAGCCAAACGCAACAACTGTTGCATAAGACGCTCACCGAAGCCGGCCTTGTATGGGTACGCGGCGGGAATTCTTTTGTATTGCGAAGAGCAATGAAAGCAAGCGGCTTCGATGTAATGATCACAGAACTTTTGCGTTGCGATGAGATTGCATACGGTGGCTACAGCGCCGGCGCCTGCATGCTGTCTCCTTCGCTAAAAGGTATAGAAATGGTGGATGACCCGCATGTTGTTCCCGCAGGATATGATCCCGCGATCGTATGGGATGGATTGGGTCTTTTGCCTTATATGATCGTTCCGCATTATAAATCCATTCTTCCTGAATCAGAAGCCGTTGACAGGCTGGTACAACATTATACTGATCACAAGATACTTTTCAGGGCGCTGACGGATGAAGACGTGGTCATCGTGGACGGCAGAATCGGGAAATAAATTTTTGCATTATAAGCAATTACACTTATTTAACGGGTGTCTTTTGCCAATAAATAACAAGTAAATGCATTTTATTCGCGTTTGAATTGAAAATCCGAACGCTATGATTACTACTTGCATACCAGGTCTGGCCTGTTTTACTTCTTATTCCAACATAATATCAACCTGCCTGCCATGAATAAATTGTTCACCAAAACCAACAGGCTGATATTTATTATAGCAGGATTTTGTCTTGTATTGATCTGTCTTATATGGAACCAGCTTTTTTATCAATTAGGTGTTGACCGACGTGAAACAATCAGCACCGCAGTGCAACGCAATTCCAATTTAGCAGTATCCCTGGAACAGTATGCCATACGCACAATTAAAAACGCAGACGCGGTATTGCAGCTTGTGAAAATGGAGTATGAGAAGAAAGGTCCCGGTATCGATTTCAACAGCATACTTCATAGCGGCTTGATAGATCCGCAATATTTTAATGGTGTGTCAATCATTGACGCGAATGGCAGGCAGCAATTGAGCAACCTGGGGCTTTCTGCTGATACTTTGCTTGACTTGTCTGACAGGGAACATTTCCGTTTTCATAAAACACATAAGGACCAACTGTATATCAGTAAGCCCCTGCTTGCACGAACTATTGGAAAAGTAGCAGTTACATTAAGCCGGCGTATAGATAATCCCGATGGCAGTTTTAATGGAACAGTAGCCATACAGGTTGAGCCTTCTATGTTCACCCGTTTTTATTCCAAGGCAAACCTTGGAGAACGTGATATTATTTCATTGATAGCTCCTGATGGAATTACTTATGCGCGAAGAACAGGGAACAAGGAAAGCTTTGGCGAGGATATTATTAAGAGCCCCTTATTTTTTCACGTATCAAAAAAACCGGTTGATCATTATTTTGCAAAAGACGCCATACGTGGCGTACCTACTTATTTCAGCTACCGTAAGCTCGAAAATTACCCGATGATTGCCACCGTAGGCAGTGCAGAAGAAGATATCCTGACTGATTACCATGCAAGAGCTAAATGGAATTATATTTTTGCGATCATTTTCACAGTGCTGCTTACCTCTTTCGCGGTCCTGATCTGCAATGTGCTGGTAAGCCGCAGAAGAACTTACAGGAAGACCCGCGAGAGAGAAATCCGTTATCGTTCTATTTTTGAAAACAGCAATGATGCCATTATTGTATTAATGGCCGATGGAAGCATCGAGGCGATGAACAAAGCGGCTTTCAGCTTGTTTAAAATTTCAAGGGACAATCAGCGCAGGAATACATTCGATAAATTATTTAAGATCGCTCATCCTGCCATCCTGCTTTCGGTTGAGGAAGTAAACAAGGTCCGGTCGTGCAAGGAAGAAGTATTGTTCACGCGCGCCGACGGCACAACTTTCACCGGTGAAATTGTTTGCTCAACTTACCACGATGCCGAAGGCGACAATAGATTTATTGTATTGATAAGAGATGTTTCCATCCGCAAGCAAATGCATCAAAGGCTGTTGAAAGAGCAAAAACGCTACCAGCAGAAACTCACCAGGCAGATTATTCTTGCACAGGAACGGGAAAGAGAAAAGATAGGTCATGAGCTTCACGATAATGTTAACCAGATACTCACCACGGTAAAGCTTTACCTGGAGATGGCCACGAATAACCCTGACATGCGGGAGAAACTGCTGCCTAAATCAGTTGATTACGTAATGAACTGTATTACAGAGATCAGAAGCCTGTCTCATGAACTTTCAGCTCCAACTTTAGGTCCCCAATCACTTGTGGATTCTCTGAAGGCTTTGATTGAAACAGTGGAATTCTCTTCAAAGCTGAGTATTCATTTCATTTACGATAACTATCATACCTGCCTGAGCAAGGATCAGGCGCTCGCTATTTACAG
>JBAVMD010000896.1:0-2323 GCA_049689695.1 Chitinophagaceae bacterium
AAGCGAAGTGATTCGGTACTGATCTTGAAAAGTAGTGTACTTCGGTGCGTTACTTTTTAAGGAGCACCAGGGTTAGTAAGTCAAATTTCTCATCTCTGATGCTTCTTTTTTCCCCGATATCTTTTCATTAAGATATAGTTTAGAAATCAGTAATTCTTTCCGCAAGGAAACAAGCATTGAGGACTAAACTAAAAAGAAGCGTACTTCGGTGCGCTACTTTATGGAAGCAGCAGGGTTAGTAAGTCAAATTTCTCATCTCTGATGCTTCTTTTTTTTGAATAATTTTTATCAAAATATAGATCAGAACGCAGTAGTTCTTTCCGCAAGGAAAAAAATATTGAATACTGATCTTAAAGAGGAGTACTTCGGTACAAATCTTTCAGGAAAGCACCAGGGTTAGTAAGTAATTACGTTTATCTCTGATGCTTTCTTTTTTTTGCACACCCGATCTCCCGATCGGGTTATTCATTTCCACCCGTTCAGAGATTACGCGTAGATCACTGCACAACGATCTTTCCTGTAAACTCTTTCTTTCCATCTTTCATAATACTGATAACATACAAACCCTTTTGCAGATTTACGGTGCTTACATAATTGATAAGCCCTGAATGTAGTTCTTCCTTCAGTTTTCTTCCCGCCATATCATGTATCACAACAATAATCTCAACAGGCTCTTTCTGCAGGATCCTGAAACCGTTGGTTATCCTTGCTGGGTTAGGGTAAACAATATAATTGAGGTTGCCCAGGTAATAAACCAATTCAGTATTGCTGTAAATAGTACGTCCATCCGCCAATTGCAAAACGATACGATACATATTTACACCGGTATGCAGCGTGGCATCAGTAAGATTGAATTGCAATGTGCCCGGGTTGGTGATGGTTTGAATGGTAGTAAAGCTGTTCCCCGAAAGTTTTTGCACCAGTATGCTGTTCACGCGATACAATGATCCCAGTTCCAATTGCAGCGAAGCCTTATCCGTAACTAATTGCGCTAAGAAAGTTTTGAAATAACAGCCTACGCCCTGAGTGGTATAATCAAACGTATAAGCTTTTATTCCTTCCCTGTTCTTTACCAGCGGCGCTATTGTAAACTGTCTTGAATTGGTGGTGGCGCTGATGTAAAAGCTGTCGCTGACAACAGTAACAGGTTCAATAAATTTATTTACCAGTTTATACACCCTGAAATTATTTACTGCTACAGGCTTGTTCCAGTAGAAAAGAAAAGAGTCGGCACAATTGAATCCCACCTGTGTGTTGATGCGCTTTGATATTACAAAGGTGTCAGACATATAATTACTGCCGTTGATGGTCATGCGCAGCAATGCCGTTGAGAAAATATCAGGAGCGCTCCAGCTTGTATAATTTTTACTGAGATCGATATTGCTGGCGATGGTCTGCCAGTTGGAGCCTTCATCAATACTGTATTGAAGCGTTCCGGCAGAGCCTGTGAATGTTGAGCTCCACCTGACCAGTTGAGATGAACCGGCGATTACCGGATCGGCAGACATGGGGAACAGCCATTCAAACCTGTTGGCTGTATCTGCTTTGTATGCTATAAAATAATTTTGTGCATTTGCTACACGGCTTCCTTTGATGTTGATGGTGTAATTGCCGGGAGGTGGCGCGCTCAGCGTTATCTGCTCTGTATTATTTAATGTGTCTTTACCACGAATGGCAATGAGCTGTAAAGAATCGCGGTTGGCGGCGCGGTTCAATATCCAGGGCTGCCATAACTGGCCGGAGGTTGTATGTACCAGTTCAATATCAAGGTCGTTCACCAATGCTTTTACTGCATTGGACTGCGCCGGCGGATCGCTCCACACAAGCGTGCATTTGAATGTGCTTATGCCTGCGGGAATATTCAGTTGGAAGCTTTGCGTATTTCCCTGCTGGATACTGTTGTTAAAGAATTGCGACTGCCGGATGCTTTTAACCGCTTCGTATGCGTTGGCTATTCCATAGCCTGATGAAAAATCGGGTCCTGTTGCGCCGGCGTCATCTGCAGTATTAATAAGTATTGCTTTTGACAACGCAGCCGGGGGAAGCGAATCATGATGCTGTTGCTGGTATGCATGCTGCAATAATATTGAAATGCCTGAAACGATGGCCGCTGCTCCGGAACTACCATCCTGTCCAAAAGCCATGAGGTCAGGCTTGATCCTTCCATCGTACGCCGGGCCTCTTGAGCTGGGCAATTCAATTTTTCCTGTTGAATCTATAGCGCCAACCACAAGAATGTTCTTGGCCATTTTAAAGCTTCCTGTAATGTTTGCAAAACCGGTGATGCCGGTATAAGCGCCGCTGCCGGCTAACTGTCCTGAAT
>JBAVMD010000897.1:0-5472 GCA_049689695.1 Chitinophagaceae bacterium
TGCAAAAAAAGCTCATTGGAGTCAAATGCAGAACGTTTTTTGGGTTTTACCCTTCGATTTTTCATTTTACATTGTGCCTGAACACGTTACATTTTTTTTTGCCCTTCTGATTTTAGAATTTTTAAAACGATATTTGCAGTCCCCAATAGATAAGAAACAGGGTAGAAATGAAAGACTTTTCGTACATCACCAACTCGCATCCTTCTTTTATAGAGAATCTGTACCAGGATTTCGTGAAAGACCCCTCCAGCGTTGATCCTGAGCTTAAAAAGTTCTTCGAAGGGTTCGATTTTGCCATGGGAAACGGAATGGTTTCGTCCAATGGCGCAAAAGCCGTGAATGAAGTGGAAGGGCCAGCTAAGCCTGTCACCCCCGCCGCTGAAGCGCAACCGGGGCTGGACCTCAAAAAAGAGCTTGGCGCATACCGCCTCATTCTCGGTTATCGCAACAAAGGCCACCTCATAGCCAAAACCAACCCCATCCGGGAGCGAAAAGACAGGGGCGCCAGCCTTGACCTTGGGTTTTTCGGACTTTCAGAAGAAGACCTCAACAAAGATTTTTATGCCGGCAACCTGATTGGCCTGGGCACTACCAAACTTAGCAACATACTGGACCACCTGCGGAAATGTTATGCAGCTCACGTAGGTATCGAGTTCAAATACATCAGCGATCAGAAAAAAGTTACCTGGCTGACTAATGAAATGGAAAAGAATTTCATTAAGCCATTGCCTATAGAAAAAAAGCGACACATCCTGGAAAAGCTTAACCAGGGCGTGATGTTCGAAGAGTTCCTTCATAAAAAATACATCGGTCAAAAAAGATTTTCACTGGAAGGCGGCGAAACCGCTATACCGGCGCTGGATACCATCATCAACACGGCCGCCGAGCACGATGTGCAGGAAGTGGTGATTGGCATGGCGCACCGCGGCAGGCTGAACGTACTGGCCAACATCATGGGCAAAACTTACGAACAGATCTTCAGCGAATTTGAAGGCAAATCGACCCCTGACCAAACCATGGGCAGCGGCGATGTGAAATACCATCTTGGTTATGGCAGCGAGATCAAGACACCCGAAGGCAAGACCATTCATCTGAAGCTCATGCCCAATCCATCACACCTGGAGGCTGTTGATCCCGTAGTTGTTGGATTTGCAAGGGCCAAAGCCGACGTAATATATAACCGCGAATACGACCATATTCTTCCCATTCTCATTCATGGTGATGCATCACTTGCCGGCCAGGGAGTTGTGTATGAAGTATTGCAGATGAGCGCACTCAAAGGGTATTATACCGGAGGCACCATTCATTTCGTGATCAATAACCAGATAGGTTTTACAACTGATTTTGACGATGCACGCAGCTCAGATTACTGCACTTCGCTGGCAGCTGCCGTTCAGGCGCCTGCCCTGCATGTGAATGGTGATGATGCGGAGGCAGTGGTGAAGTGCGTGGAAATTGCCACACGCTACCGCCAGGAATTCAATTCGGATATTTTCATAGACATGGTGTGCTATCGCCGCCATGGTCACAATGAAGGTGATGATCCAAAATTCACCCAGCCGCACCTGTATGCACTTATCGATAAGCATCCTAATCCACGCGAGGTCTACACCAAATTCCTGATGGAAAATGGTGAGCCGGATGCACAGCAGATGGCGAAGGAAATGGAAAAGAAGTTTTGGGACGATCTGCAGGAACGCCTTGACGACGTTAAGCAAAATCCATTGCCTTATACTTACCAGCAGCCTGAATTGTGGTGGCGCAGCCTGAGAAAGGCCAGCCCTGAGGATTTTGACCAGTCGCCGGTTACTGCGATATCAGAAGCAGACTTTCATAAGATCTTCGATGCCATCATGAAGTGGCCTGACAACTTTAAGCCTTTGCGGAAAGTAGAAAAGATATTGAATGATAAAGTGAAGCTGTTTAAAGAAGAAGGGAAAATAGATTGGGCCACTGCTGAATTGCTGAGCTATGGCAGCCTGTTGCCGGAAGGCAAAGATGTGCGTATGAGCGGGCAGGATGTTCGCCGCGGCACTTTCAGCCATCGGCATGCAGTGTTGCAGGATGAAAATACCAACGAGCCTTACAACCGGCTTAGCAATATCCCGGATGCAAAAGGAACTTGCAAGATCTACAATTCATTGTTGAGCGAGTACGGCGTGCTTGGATTTGAGTACGGTTATGCGCTTGCCCACCCCAATGCACTGGTGTTGTGGGAAGCACAGTTCGGGGATTTCGCCAATGGCGCGCAAATCATCATCGATCAGTTCATCAGCAGCGGCGAACAGAAATGGAACCGCATGAACGGATTGGTAATGTTGCTGCCGCATGGTTATGAAGGACAGGGACCTGAGCACAGCAGCGCAAGGCTTGAACGTTTTCTGCAGCAATGCGCGGAGCTGAACATGGTGATCACAAACATCACTACTGCCGCCAACCTGTTCCATGCATTCAGGCGCCAGCTTACCTGGCCATTCAGAAAGCCATTGATCGACTTTTCTCCTAAGGCCAACCTGCGCCACGCCGGCAGTTATTCACCATTGAGTGAATTTACCAGCGGTGGTTTTCGTGAAGTGATAGACGATGTATTTGTGAAGGATGCAGCAGAGGTTAAGAAAGTATTGTTCTGCAGCGGCAAGATATACTTTGACCTTGCAGAGCGCCAGCAGAAAGAAAATCATACAGATACTGCCATCATCAGGCTGGAGCAATTGTACCCATTGCCATTGAAGCAATTGGAAAACCTGTATCGTAAATATGGTCGAGCTACCTGGTTCTGGGTGCAGGAAGAGCCATTGAATATGGGCGCCGCATCCTACCTTCAAATGAACCTGAAGAGCATCAATTATGGTGTGATCAGCCGCCAGCCCAGTGCTGCGCCGGCTACAGGCTATGCAAAAGTGCATGCGCAGGAGCAACTGGAAATAATTGATACGGTTTTTAGTATTTAATTTGTGTGCAATCGTCTGACGAGTGTACAATGCGTTCTAAAAATATCATCAACTCGTCTGACGAGTGTACGATACGTTCTAAAATATCATCAACCTCGTCTGACGAGTAACTGATGCAAGTAAATTCGTGTTTTTTATGATTGACATTAAAGTTCCTACAGTTGGCGAGTCTATCAGTGAGGTCACTTTGCTTAAGTGGGTGAAGAACGATGGCGATTATGTGAACAGGGATGAAGTGATTGCAGAGCTGGAAAGCGAGAAAGCAACATTTGAAGTGAATGCTGAAAAAGCCGGCGTATTAAAAACAAATGCACAAGAAGGCGATACATTGAAGATAGGCGACCTGCTGGCTACGATTGACGAAACAGCTACCAAACCGTCGAACGGTAAGGAACAAGGGACAAGTGACAAGGTACAAGAGGCGCCTGCGGCGAGCGATAAGCAACAAGCTGCAAGCCAGCCACAGCCTTTTGCCAAACCACAGGAAGCAAAGCCTGTTGCTGAAGCGCCTGTTACGGCTGTGCCGAATGATATGAAGGCTTCACCGGTAGCCGCAGCCATGATTGCAGATAAGAAAGTAGATCCCAAAACAGTTACACCTTCCGGTTACCAGGGGAAAATATTGAAGGATGATGTGCTGGCAGCGCTTTCAAGTCCGGGACGCCCCGTTGGTAAGGAACTATTCACCCGCAACGAGAAGCGTGAAAAAATGAGCCAGTTGCGTAAGACCATTTCCCGCAGGCTGGTGGAAGCAAAGAATACAACGGCCATGCTTACCACATTCAATGAGGTAGACATGAGCCACATCATGGAAATCAGAACAAAGTACAAGGATAAGTTCAAGGAAGTTCACGGCGTTGGCCTTGGCTTCATGAGTTTCTTTGCAAAAGCATGCAGCATTGCGCTGGCAGAGTGGCCTGCGGTAAATGCATACATCGATGGAGATTCGCTGGTATATCATGATTACTGCGATATTTCGATAGCGGTATCAACACCACGCGGCCTTACTGTACCGGTGATACGCAACGTAGAAAGCCTGGGTATGGCGGAGATCGAAAAGAAAGTGATAGAGCTGGCAGGCAAGGCTAAAGACAATAAATTATCGATGGAAGAATTGCAGGGTGGAACATTCACCATAACTAATGGCGGCGTGTTCGGTTCTTTAATGAGCACACCCATCATCAATCTTCCGCAAAGCGCCATCCTGGGCATGCATAAGATTCAGGAAAGGCCGGTGGCTATAAACGGACAGGTAGTAGTTAAGCCGATGATGTACTTAGCGCTGAGCTACGACCACCGCATTATTGACGGACGTGAATCAGTAACCTTCCTGGTACGGGTAAAAGAATTGCTGGAGAATCCTGAATTGTTGTTGTTTGGAAAAGATCCGGTGAAAACATTGCTGGAAGTATAACCGGTTATTACTGGTTTGCGATGGGATTGCCTATATAATACTTATAATCTTTACTTTTAGCTAAATCTTATTGCATGCCTGCACCGAAGAGGCCATACGTCTATCCGGTTACATCAATCAGTGAAGCTAAAATTGTACTGCAACCCGAGTTTCAGCCAGACCTGTTTGATGAGCATGAGTTATATGTGAATCTTGATCATATTCGTGATCAGGCATATCTCAATGAGCTTTATTTTGATCTTGGCTACATTCGTAATACAGGCGAATTTGATGTATCCTATGACTATGTCAAACTTATCTTCTCAGGCCATCGCGGAAGCGGCAAATCTGCTGAACTGCGCCGAATCAATAATGAATTAAATCGCCCGGATAGATACCTGACCGTTTTTATCGATTTGGAGCAAGAAGTGGAAGTAGGCTCTTTTCAATATGCTGACTTTTTCAGTTTATTGATCCATAAGCTGATTGAAGAGTTAAAAGTACAAGGCATTAAAGGAGGGTATACACGGCTGCAACAATTGGCAGAAAAGCTACTTCCCGGAAAAATTGAAAAAGCAACTACCGATAAAAATAAATCAAGCTCAAGCCTCGAAGGCAGTGTAGAAGCTGGCTTTAAGCTTTTTGGTTTTGGCGGTAAAGGGTCTTTCAAAGAGGTTTTCAGCGGCGAGAACGAGATATCCACCACGGTGCGAAGCGAGATAAAGCGAAATACGCTTAGTCTTATAAATAATTTCAATGCGGAACTGATTGATGTAAGAATGGCGATAGAAGAAGCCGGGAAGGGACTTGATGTCTTATTTATTGTTGATGGTTCTGAAAAGGTAAGGCATGAAGTATACGAGGATTTGTTTGTTAAAAACGGTAATATACTTTCTGAGATCAATGTGAATATGATTGTTGCAGTGCCGATAATAGCTCATTTTAGAATAGAAAAGGCGCCATATAAATTCACTAACAAGTATGTGGTGCCTATGATAAAGCTGGAGCAAAATCAAAAGGCGTGTGAACTGATGAAAGAAATTATTGGAAAAAGGATTGATCTCTCTCTTTTTATCGAAAATGACGCGCTGAATAAGTGTATTGACTTCTCCGGCGGATGCATACGCC
>JBAVMD010000898.1:0-2184 GCA_049689695.1 Chitinophagaceae bacterium
GCTGTAAGCCATGCATGGAATTCATTCCATTTTGGTTTTGCCGCGCCTGTATACGGGCAGCAATCCAATATTGAATACAGTTATATACTGGAAGGCTTCGAAGATAAATGGGCTGATTTTTCTAAAAAGACAGAGAAGGAATACACCAATATTCCTGCCGGCGACTATACTTTCAAGATAAAGGCCAGGAATAATTTAGGAAATGAATCTGCCGTGAGCAGTTATTCTTTCACAGTGCTTCCGCCCTGGTACCAGACGTATTGGGCGCTTGCATTGTATGTTGCGTTGCTGGCGTTTTGCGGTTACCTGTTGTACAGGGCGCAGAAGAAAAAGTTCAGGGCGCAGCAGCAGCGGCACGAAGAGGAGCAGAAGCGCCTGCAATACCTGCACCAATTGGAGATGGAGAAAGCAGAAAAAGAATTGATCGCGTTGCGCAATGCCAAGCTGGAAGCGGAAATACAGCATAAGACAACGGAGCTGGCTTCTACCGCCATGCATCTTGTGCAGAAGGGTGAGCTGCTGGGCAAGGTGAAAGACCAGATGCTGAGGTTGAAAAAGGGTAATGAGAATGGAAAGGATTCGGATGAATTTAAGAAGCTGATACGCGCCATCAGCGATGAGGATAAGATGGACGAGCAATGGGAACATTTCGCCATGCATTTCGACAAAGTGCACAGCGATTTCCTGGTGATGCTGAAAGCGAAATATCCAAAGATGAGCGCCAACGAGCTGAAACTATGCGCTTACCTGAGAATGAACCTTACTACCAAAGAGATAGCGCAATTGATGAATATCTCCGTACGCGGAGTGGAGATCAGCCGCTACCGGCTTCGCAAGAAGCTGCAGGTGCCTACGGAGGTGAATTTGTTTGATTTTTTGTTAGAAGCGGCAGCCCCAACGACCAAACCCGAAACTCAAAACCCGTAACCCCAACCCCAAAAACGCCCCCGCATTTCATCAAGCCCGTGCTCCCCTTCGTCAAACTAATTATTTTTCCCCTGTTTTACTTGGTTGTTTTGTGATGAGATATTCAATCACCTAAAAAAATTGTTATGAAACTCATCAACAGAACCATCGCGGTCAAAGGCCTGTTACTGGCAGGCTTATTTGCAGTATTGTCTTCTTTTTCTGTGAACTGGGGCGGCGACAGCTACCAGGTATTTGTAAACAATAAACTGGTGCTGGAGCAGCATGTAGCTATGAAGGGCGCCGTTAAATCCATTCAGCTCGATGCGCAATCAACCAACGACCAGGTAAGTGTTTATTACAGTCATTGCGGACAGGTAGGCAAATCACGGAACATTACTATCAGGGATGATAAGAATAAAGTATTGAAAGAATTGTCATTTGCCGATGGTACAGGCAAGGCCATGAACTTCAAAACAAAAGATGTGCTTGGAGTACAAAAGAATGCCGATAAGCTGAACCTTTATTATGCTTCAAAGGAAATTCCTGAAGGCAAGCTGCTGGTGTCTATTGTGATAAGCAAGGGTAATGTTGGAACGCCATAGTAGAGAGGCTTCGGTTTTTTCAGAGAGGCTTCGCCTTTTTTCTCCGCAGGTTCTTGCGACACGAAAAAGGCGAAGCCTCTTAATGCAAAACATTCTTCACCAGCGGCGCATAAAACCTCTCCAGTAAACGCATATCGCTGGTAATGATTTCGGCGGAGAACATCAATCCTTCCCTGTATTGAATGTTTTTTTTAAAATTGGTGACCAGTTGATAAGGCAGGTTTACTTTGGCAAGGTAACCGCTATCGGTAGGCACGGGTGATATGAATGAAAGATTGCCGGTAATATGTCCAAACTCGTGATGTGGGTATGCGGGAAGTTTAAGCAGTACGGACTGATTTAATTTTATCCTGGCAAAGTTGGATTGCGGGATAATGATCTGCGCATAACAACTGCTGTTTTCCGGGTTCACAAAACCAATCTCCTGTCCTTGTTTCAATTGCAATTGTTCACTGATGAAAAATGAAAATGCCAGCTTTCCATCAACCGGCGCAATCAGTACAAATTTCTTTTTCCATTCCTCAATAAGTGCGCGCAACGTATGTAACGATTGCGTAAATGCGCTGAACTCCTGGATATATCTATCCCTTAATTCAATTATTTCTCTTTCTTTCTGCGTTTTTTGATTTTCATTCGAAATAAGCGCGGCGTTCACTTGCGGCAATCCCAGTTG
>JBAVMD010000899.1:0-3073 GCA_049689695.1 Chitinophagaceae bacterium
ACTGTAAGCACTCCTTTTATATATGTAGGTGACAAAATGGTAAAAACCGAAGCAGAGCAAAAAACTGCGGATACCGATGAAAATAATCTCATTGCCGGAACCACAGAAGAGAAAAGCGAAAGCGGCGCCAATACTATCTCTGAATACCTGAATGAGATCCAACATGAATCCCGGCCTTTTAATCTGGTCATAAAAATTTTCAAGTGCCACACTTCTGATATTTATCTTGCCTTTCACCCCGAATTGATCTGCCCTCCCCCAAAGCATAATATCTGATTTTCCCGCCAGTTAATCTGTATGCAAAGGCTTTGCATACCAGCTACTATTTTATTACTGTTCTATAACATTGTTGGTGGAATGTACAGTGTGAAAAATGGAAAGTGCATTTTATACAGGAACATTTTAATAAAGATCTTCAGGAAGAATCAATAGGGCAATTACATGGTTATCCCAAATAAATTATATAACCACGAACAATGAAAAGCTTAAGATTTACAAAAGGAGATTTTTTTGGTGGGCTTACGGCTGGCATCGTTGCATTACCGCTTGCCCTGGCATTCGGGGTGCAATCAGGCCTGGGTGCCGCAGCAGGATTATATGGTGCCATTTTCCTGGGTTTTTTTGCAGCAGTTTTTGGTGGAACACCTTCCCAGATCAGTGGCCCTACAGGACCGATGACCGTTGTGAGTGCTGCGACCATTGCAGGATTTATTGCCGTAACCGGAAACATTCAGTCTTCCATTGGACCCATTATTGCCTGTTTTGTATTAGCGGGTCTGTTTCAAATTTTGATGGGTGTCTTGAAGATCGGCACGTTGATTAAATATATTCCCTATCCGGTGATTTCCGGATTTATGAGCGGAATTGGCGTCATTATTATATTACTTCAATTATTTCCCGCTATAGGTCAGGCATCGCCTTCACGGACCATTGATGTTGTAAAGACTATAGGTCCGGCTTTACAGAACATTGATCTGTGGGCTTTACTTTACAGTGGACTGACTATACTGATCATTTATCTATTTCCAAAGATTACCAAGGCAATTCCGAGCACACTGGTGGCACTACTGTCTATTACTTTTCTTTCTGTGATAATTAATAAAGACGTACCTGCTATTGGAGATATACCACAAGGGTTTCCTCCTCTCAGGATCGGGGATGTTCTATCTATCCCCTCCGGATTGTATACTTTAATATTGGAAGCGGCATTGACATTAGCTGCACTTGGTGCAATAGATTCACTGCTTACTTCAGTTATAGCAGATAATGTTACCAAAACAAAACACGATAGCAACAAAGAACTGATAGGGCAGGGAATTGGAAACAGCGTCTCAGGTTTATTTGCAGGAATACCTGGGGCGGGAGCAACAATGAGGACACTCGTGAACATTCGGTCGGGAGGCAGAAATCGAATTTCCGGTGTAATTCATTCACTGGTATTGTTGATTATCTTACTGGGTGCAGGCAAATATGCTGCACTGATTCCGAAATCAGTTTTAGCTGGCATATTAATAACAGTCGGAATAGGAATTCTCGATTACAAAGGATTCAGGCATATTGCTAAAGTTCCCCGGGCAGATGCTGCTATTATGATTATTGTTTTGTTGGTAACAGTATTTCTGGATCTGCTGGTAGCGGTTGGAATCGGAATGGTGATGGCGGCTATTCTGTTTATGAAAAAAATGAGTGACTTAACAGAAGAAAAGGCCAGGGTTACAGACATCAGTTCCAATCTGCATGAAACAAGTTGGAGCGATGAGAGTATACCAGGTATAATTAAAAACAATGTCGTTGTCAAACATTTGGAAGGACCACTATTTTTTGGCTTTGCCTCAGAGTTTCAGGCACGGATAAGTAAGTTGTCACAATTGAAATTCGTGATCATAAGGATGGAGAGAGTGCCTTTTATTGACCAGACAGGCCTGTATGCTTTGGAGGAATCTATACTTTCCCTGGAACAAAAAGGCATTAATGTATTATTCACCGGCTTACAGAAGCAGCCCGAAGACATGTTGCGCCGTATCAAACTTATTCCAGACCTTATTAATGAGCAACATCTTTTTCGCAGCTTTGAAGATTGCATAACCTGGCTGGCCAAACTAAAAATGACTGATTAAAATGGCAATTCTTATCAGTATACAAACCCTTTGGGTAGTTTTTGTTTTATCTCAAAAATTCCTGCTTCCAGTTTTTCAGTACTCAATTCTTTTAAGTAGTAATTGAGCATTAATAATGCGAGCTCACAGACTGTTTCATAACCTGACATTGCGTCGTAGCCCACTTTCGACCAAGGGTGCCCGACAGGTAAATTTAACTGATGTCAACCAACTCGATAATTTTGTCATCCTTAAATTTAAAAATTGATTTGCCCTGAAGGTTCAAACTGTCTCCTTTTTTAAAGCCGTTTGGCAAGTCTATCGCCAGTTTAGCAGTATAGTCTATTTCTATTTCAGTCGTATCGGCGTTGTGTGTCCACGATTTTATAGTTTGGGTTCTTTTTGTAAATAAATTTTTTGCTTGCTCTGCCTGTTCTCTAAATGCGGCCAAACCCTGTAAAGTCATATTCGCGACACCATTGGAAATATTTTCAAACTTAATATTCTCATCAAAGTCCGCCACCATCCTTTCGATGTCAAAATTGTTGTAAGCATCAACGTAGTTGATAACTATTTTTTCTTTTGTTATCATTTTATTTTTTTGGTGTGGTTATCTTCTGTTTCATAATCATACTCTTTTATTGCTTTATTATTTGAAAGGTTCCATTGGGTTGTACAGATGTGAAGCTAATTACCTTGTCTCCTTCCCAATGAAAGGTAATTGTAAATCCCAGCTTGTTTTTTAATATGAAAATATCTTTTGAGACAGGGACTAGTTCACTATCATTTTGCCCCGGAGTAATTGCCCATAGCGCTCCGCTTTGTAACTTTAGAACTACCGGTATCTGGTATTGCTCAACCATATAGTTCCCGGCATATTTCTGCAATTCCTTTTCGGGAACTAAATAAGAATCGTGACGGAGGGATGTAGTTGTCCGCGGCAAAATTGAATTTAATTTTTGCGCTGTGACAGCATT
>JBAVMD010000900.1:0-3568 GCA_049689695.1 Chitinophagaceae bacterium
CGTATAGCCTTTCTTGAGCCTGTAAACCAGTTTTGTTTCCGGTAGCAGGTAATATAAATTGAAGCAACTTTCTTTTATGATCATCTCTCCTAATGAGTGATCAACCAGTTCAAGATCGCCTTCCAGCATCAGCTGCACTTCCGCAACCGCATGATGACCTGTAATTTCCAGTTCTGTATGCTGGCGAACCTGAAAAATTTTATAACTGATAAGAAAATCGGGTCCGGCAATTTCCTGTATCAATAGCTGGCCGAATGAGCCGGTGGCAGCATAAATATTGCTGAACGGAACCCGGTATGCTTCCATGCCAGCAGGGAGCTGTCCGGTAAACCTTAGCGCAGGCTTACCCGGTATAGAGAATTGCGCGTCCATAGAACTCTTTTATGTTGGGGTAAATAAAAAGGGGCAGGTGATCTATATCTATGGAGGCAAAAAATATTTAGTCAGTACAGTATTTTTCATAAAAAAGGTTTGAATAAAGTTCGCCATTCTGCCGCTACACAAAAAGAATAAAGTTGCGCACATGTTAACGGTGCAGAAAAACCTTTGTAACGGTTTGATCCTATGATTGCATTATCTATATTTAAGCCCTTATTTTAAAATTAACGTACCTGAAATGGCAAAATTTGTAATCCACAAAAAAGGATTTTTCTACACCGACGAAGCTTTTGAAGCCGCTGAAAATACACATGGAAGCATAGTAGCCAGCTTCGAAAACCTGGAAGACGCTCAGAAAGCAAAACATACTGCCGATATACTTTCCATGCAAAAGCTGAAAGGAATGAACGCTGTTGATTTCTTTTTCAACAGCAATAATTATGAGCAGGTTTATCAGCAGTTCGAAAACTTTTATAAAAGCGAGTTCGATCTGAGTATTTCAGACAAGTACTATTTTAATCTGCCAAAGGAAATTTCAACCGGGCAGGCCCAAAGGTTTTTGGAGATTCTAAATGTTTCGTTCCACAACATCGTGCAATACGATGATGATAAGCAATTAGACCCTGCATCATTTGACCTGCAGGAACAAGAGCTGGACGAATTTTAATATGAATTCAACTATCCATAGCCAGATATCTGTGAAAAGGCGTGGCGGTAAGATTGAAGATTATCTTGCCATTCACGACTTCATAGACAGCACTAAAGAGCTTTGCAGCGACAACCGTCACAGGATTCTTCATACCATGTGGGGAATTAAACGTGTCATCGTTCCCATCTTCGGGCACACGATAGTGAATAGCGATAATAAAAAAGTAAACGTGAAAGACCTTTGCGAGCAGGACCATATTCTGCCAGACTACCAGAACAGGTTTATCCCGACACTTTCCGATTTTGCTGCTGCTATAGACACCGGTTCCACTGCCCATTTTGATTTCAAAAAGTTTGCGGCATCTTACCAGGGTGAACAGGATGTGCTGGAATTGCTATTATCTCCACTAAGCAATACGGGCCTGAAAGCATCCTTATTGATCACGCATAATTCCTGGTTCATAAATGAGATTGTTCCGAAAGTGCTGAAGCGCAGTATTGAAATAAAAGATTTCGATATAAAACCGAATGATCTCTTCGATAATATGAACTTCAGGCTCTGGATGGACAATGGCAGCACTTATCCTGAGAGTTGCAAATTAACCGTAGGGAAAGTAGTGGGGTAGGTTAGAAAAGCCGGGCACTCCTTTGTAAAAGCAAAAGCAGGCAGTTTATGTTTGGAAAATTATTGAAGCGGTCCCTGGGATATACATTGATATTCCATTTTATGCTCTTTATTTTCTTTATGGCTGGATTTATTGCTAACAGCGAAAAGTACGGCGATGATTATATGGCGTATGGGCTGTATTTCAATTTTCTTTTTCTACAGTTTGCCCCGATCACGTTTGCGATAATCTTTTGTTTGCTCTATGTAATTTTGCGTATTATGAACAAAAAGAAGCCTCTGACTTAGTACCAACTTGCCCCGGTGTATAACATTATCAGTCTTTCTTTTTTAATAACTCGTTCAACAACTTCTGTTGTTCTATAAGTTCCTGCTGTGCTTTTAAAACGTCTTTATGTGCTGTTAAAATATCTTTTTGAGCTTCCAGGGTTGCTTTTTGTGTGTCCATTTTTGCCTTAAGTAAATCCTGCTCAAAGGATGCTGCGGTTTTTTGAGCATCTAATTTTGCTTTCAGTAACTCCGCATCTGTTCCTACTCTTGTTTTTTCACGCTCTATTTCAGCTTTGATTAAATTGGAATCTTCAGTAATAAATGATTTTTGTTGTTGTATATGATTAATGCGGAAGGAAAGCAGTTGGGCCGGAATGGCGAAAATTGCCTTAAGTATATCAACAGGAATAGAAAGAAATGCTTCTGCCTCGCTCGGTTTTGTTATTGAATTTTCCTGTAGCGTTCCATCTAAGAATTTAAGATCCTGCTTTTTTTGCACCAATAAAGATCTCGTAACGGGTATTAAGATAGCCTGGGTAATGTCTGGCACTGTAATAGTAACAGAAGTTCCATTTATTTGATCCAGTTGATTCCCATTTGCTGCTGAAACCTTTGCATCAAGAGCAATAGGGGGACGCGCATAAATGCCATTTGCTTCCTGAAGTGTATGGGTGGAAGGGGTGGGATTTTCAAAAATGGCGGCCAGGTCTATTTTAAAAGAAGCATCTACCGGATTGGGGAAGCCGGGCTCAGTTATTATCCAATTAAATGTATCGCCACCTCCATTCTTCACCTTTGCCGGAACAATAGTAAACTCCCTTTTAAATTCTTTTGTTTCTACTGTTTCTACTGTTTCTCCCATGGCATCGGGTGGCGCTATATCTTCTCCTGCTTTTGTTTGCAAAATATTAGTGGGGGCTGCAAAAAGAGTGGAAATGATGTGTGTGAACCTGTTTTCGACGGTAGAGGAAGAAGTTTCAAGAAGACCCAGGGCATTGGTAGAAATCTTTATTTCATCTTTTGCGAATGCGCTTGGAGTATATACTATCCTGAGCAGTTGACGTGTATCCGGTAGCTTTTCCACAGCGGCAATAATAGAAAGTTCTTTAAGTTTCGCGTCTATAATTGTGCCGTCCTGGTTTTTGAAAATATTCACTACAGCAGTGGCAGCTATTTTTATTAGGGAAGCAGGCAGATAATAATAAGCAAAGGTGTCTGTTGAATTGCCGGATGTAAGCAATCCGGTTTTATAAATGGTCTTTTTTGTAAAGAGGTATGCTATAATTGCGTATAAGAGGCTTACTGCAAGTATGCAGGCGCCGATCTTTAATAATACGTCGAGCCATTGAGGATCTACCCATTCTTTCATCGAAAATTATTTAAATGTGTTTAAAGATTGCTGATCTGCTTTTAAAATCAAGTCAGCACGTGTGTGACTTAATTTATTTTTCAAACTTATAACTATTAAGTACGGGAGAGAACAGTATTTTGAACGTTTATATGCCGTGTAAACACCTTTTATCAGCCTGGGACTACCAGGTTTCAAAAACTAAGAAAATATTATTGATTTACCGTGTTTTTCACCTTTTCACAAAAGCAAAGAGTAGTATTATTGACGTATATATTTATCGCTCCGCATTTATTGGT
>JBAVMD010000901.1:0-3865 GCA_049689695.1 Chitinophagaceae bacterium
CCTGTAACCTCATTAGATTTAATTTTATCAGGGTCATCATGCAAATGTAATTTTTGAAGAAGCCGTTTATTCTGTTCTCAAAAGCTTTATAGGATTTGCTTTTATCGCCTGCCATACCTTGATACCAGATGTAATGCCGACAATAACTAGCAATACCAGTACCGCGTTAATTAAAGTAGATTTGGCGATACCCGAATTTACCGCGAATATCATATCCAATAAAAGTTTTGTAAGCGCATATCCGCCGTAGCAACCTATTATAGTCCCAACAATAAATGTCCAGAAATACCCCCGGTTAATTAATACAAGAATATGGTGCGATCTTGCCCCCACCACTTTCCGCAATGCTATTTCTCTCATTTTTTTCAGAACTGTTAACGAAACCAACGCAAACAAGCCGGTAGCGGTAAGTAAAATTGAAATGATCGCAAACCAAAAAAAGATCTTTGCTATATTATTAGTGATCTGGTAAGCTTCCGTGGGTAACTCGTTCTGATAAAATCCGGTAAAAGGTTTCATCGGGAATATTTTTTTCCATGCATCCCTCGCTTTAGCATACACAACCTCCAAATCTGAAACCTGAGCCTGCATAACAAGAAACTGATACCTGTTTTCTGTTCCTAACTTCATCACCACGGGTTCTTTCGGATCAAACAACTCGTCGATCTGGAAGTCTTTCAGCACGCCCACAACCGAATAATGCATACTATCGATAAAAACTTTTTTCCCAAGGGCTTCTTTATCTTTCCAACCATAACTGGCGGCAAAGTTTTGAGTAACTAAAATGGAATTTGTATAGTCGCCTTCCATCTGTGCATCAAAGTCCCTGCCCTCGGCCATTTTAAGGTTCATTGCTTTTATGTAATCCCTGCCTACTTCAAGATAATTGGTTTCATTTTTCTTACCTTCTGCTTCCGCCACTACATTCCGGTATCCATAACCAATATGATTTCTTGTTCCTGCTACAGCCGTAACCTGGGGGATGGATGCTATCTCATTTCTGAAAGCAGAAAATGCCGTACTATCGGTTATAACAACACCTATCGTGTTATCAAGATTATATCCATAGTCATAGTTTTTTTGAAATTCCGCATTGCGGGCAAAACCAATTCCTGCAACCACTGTAATTATTGCAATGGATAGCTGTAAACCGAGCATGATCTTTGAAAACAAAGTATTGCCTCCGAACTTTACAGTACCCCGGAAAATTGTAGATGGGTTGAACCTGCTGATATAAAATGCCGGATATGCACCAGCCAGCAACGTGGTTAGCAATACAGCGCTTCCGATAAAGACGAGTAAACCGGGATCATTAAAATAATTTGCTGCGATTTTAACGCCATTGAACATTTGGTTAAACGCAGGGAACCACAAATAATTGAGGGCGGCTGAAAGCAAAACTGCGATGCAAACAATAAAACAACATTCCAGCAATAATTGAAAGATGAGCTGCTTATGCGAACTGCCCATCACCTTTCGCATGCCTATTTCTTTTAACCTCCGGTTTGCCTGTGAAACTGTAGTATTGGAAAAATTGAGACAAGCAGAAAGAAAAATCAAAATGGCCAGGGCAAAAGGGCCATACGTAGCCGAATCGTCCGGGCGTTGACGGAGGCCATTGGATGGAATATCGCCAATTACTGCATTTTCATGTAGTGAAATAAGTTTAAAGCCTGAGGCTTTCCAGTCCATCCTTGCTTTATTCTGAACGGGCAGGTATTTATTGAGCGATTTTGTAATTAACGGAATATCCGATGCCTGGGGAATTTTGAAAAACGCTGCGTCGAGCATCCATGACCAATCGTCCGGCGGTATTTTACTGCCATCACCCTTCAGGTAATTTTCAAAATTAGTGATGAATGCAAACTGCATTGTAGAGTTTACCGGGATATCTTTCAGTACTCCGGTTACAGTAAGTGGCATCGCATACTTTTCACCTGAATAGAATATTAATGATTTGCCGATGGGGTCTTGTTTGCCAAAGTATTTTTTTGCGGTTGTCTCAGTAACCAGCACAGCATTTTTATCGGCGATGTTATTGGAGCCGCTAACCACCGGAAAATTGAAAAGATCAAAAAAAGCAGGGTCTGTAAAATGAGCCTGTTCAGGGAAAGGCTCAGTTTTATCATACTTAACACTCAATCCGCGGCTATCAAAACGAACTGCTTCAGCAATGCCTGCAAATTCAGATTTGGCCTGTTTTACAGCAGCCTGCGGAAAAATTCCTCTTGCACCATTTGTGCCTGCCTGGAATGTTAAAGCCCTAAAAACCTGGTCGCTGTCTTTATGGAAATCATCAAAACCCATACTAAACCGGTAAGTCTGAAACCCCCAAACCATCGCAGCTATTCCAATTGCCATCCCAAAGATGTTGATTAGCGTGTAGCCCTTGCGCCGCCACATATTGCGAAAAACAATTTTGAAAATGTTTTTAAACATGGGTTTGTTTTATGAGTGAAGTAAATAGACTGATCGCGATTGAAGGCAGGATTATGCTTATTGCTGGCTTAAGTTAATACGATTCAGATAAACCAATGTTACATTTTTTGCGGAAAAATATTTTAACGATACAAACCTCTCATAAACCGGCTTTTCGCCGAACTTACAATGGTTTGCTAGTGAGATTTTTGCCTGGCTTAGTATTTATAATGCTTGTGTACCCAAAAACAAAAAAGCTGTTCGAATGAACAGCTTTAAAACCTTACTGAGATTTGTACCGAGGAGCAGACTTGAACTGCCGACCTCAGGGTTATGAATCCTGTGCTCTAACCAGCTGAGCTACCTCGGCATTTTTCGTTAGCCTAACTAATTCCGATGTTATCGGAAACGGCTGACGAGGCGCAAAAATAGACAAATTTCCTGCTCTAACAAAAGCAATTGTCTACTGGCATTTTGTCAAAAAATAGGGTTTATTGCTACTACGTGAGAACCATCCGGGAGCCACCGGTGAGCCATCGTCAGTTTGGCAGTTAGATGGTTTCACGCAAAGGCGCCAAGGAAGACGCAGAGGCGGTAAGAGGCTATGCACAGAGGCTTCGCCTTTTTTCTCGGCAAGGACCCGGGATTTAAAAAGGCGAAGCCTCTTGCGTCTTTGCGTGAAATTTTCTAACCCTTCTGCGGCTCCAACAACTTAAAGAACTGGTCAAGCTGCGGAAGTATAATGATCCTCGTTCTGCGGTTAGCAGCACGGCCTTCCACACTTTCGTTATCAGACACCGGCCTGTACTCGCCACGACCAGCAGCCGCAATTTGCGCGGCTGGAATTCCGTACTGCCCCTGCAATATTCTTACAACAGCAGTTGCCCGCTTCACGCTCAGGTCCCAGTTGTCTTCCAATATGCCTTTCTTAAATGGAATATTATCGGTATGGCCTTCTACCATGAATTCCATGCCTGGTTGGGCCAGCAATACCTTCGCTACTTTAGCCAATACCGTTTTTGCAGCAGGAGCTATCTCATAGCTTCCGCTTTTGAACAACAGCTTATCCGAGATATCGATGTACACCACTCCTTTATCAACTTTGATGTTGATGTCCTCATCGCTCAGGTTTCCGACAGCCCCTTTCAGATTCATCACCAGCGTCATGTTCAATGAATCTTTTCTTGCCATCGCGGCCTGAAGGTCCTGGATGTAAACATCCTTTGCGCCTATGTTATCCAAAGATTTCTTTATGCTCTCAGCCTGTGACGCAGAGATCACTGAAAGGTCCTGCAGTTGCTTCAGCGCCTGCGTATTGTTCTCTTTCAAATAACCGATCTGCTTGTTCAATGCATCCATTTCTGTTTGCATAGTTTCTTTTTGACGTGCAAGCGCCGCTTTATCATTCTCGCAGGATTGAACATCGCTCATCAGCTTTGTATTTACC
>JBAVMD010000902.1:0-2717 GCA_049689695.1 Chitinophagaceae bacterium
CCTGTAAATCTCAGTATTTGCAGGGGTTTTTGATTTATGATACCTCGCTCAAAAACAGTTTAGCAAATTGGCTTCACCATGGTCTCTCCCAAAACGAGCATTTTTCTTTCGCTAAAAAATTAAATAAAGATGAAAGCTGCAATTGCAAAAAACGCAGTTATATTCAAATTAATAATGAATTGCGCTGGGCGACGTATATTACAACTAACTATTAAAATTACTTAAATGGGCTCTCTTAGTTCAATTGACTTGATTGTGTTTCTTGTATACTTCGTTATCGTGGCCGGTTATGGGTATTTTATATATACCAAAAAGAAGAAGGCCGCTGTATCTGCGTCTCACGATTATTTCCTGGCAGAGGGCTCATTAACATGGTGGGCAATCGGCGCTTCGCTGATCGCCTCTAACATTTCTGCAGAACAGTTTATCGGCATGAGCGGCAATGGTTATTTTGTTGGGATAGCGGTTGCGGCGTACGAATGGATTGCCGCATTGGCATTGATCATAATTGCCGTCTGGTTTATGCCAGTGTACCTGAAAAATAAGATATACACCATGCCGCAGTTCTTGAAGCAGCGGTATAATGAAACGGTTTCGCTGATCATGGCCATCTTCTGGCTGCTGCTTTATGTGTTTGTAAACCTTACCTCTATAATATATCTCGGCGCTATTGCCATCAGCGGCCTGATAGGACCTCAGTACCTGCACGCTGTAATGGTGGCGCTTGCAGTCTTCTCGCTCATCATCACCTTAGGTGGTATGAAGGTGATCGGTTATACGGATGTAATACAGGTGGCGGTATTGATCATCGGTGGATTTGCCACCATTTATTTTGCATTGACCATTGTAAGCGACCGGTTCGGTTTGGGTTCCGATGCATGGGCGGGCTTTAATACTTTAATGGATAAGGCGCCCGATCATTTCCACATGATACTGGATAAACCCGATGCGGCAACAGTGAATGCTGCCGCCAATGGCGACGTAGCTTCACAGGGCTACGTAGATAAATATTTAATTCTGCCCGGCATTGCGATGTACTTCGCGGGCCAATGGATAGTGAACCTGAACTATTGGGGGTGCAATCAGTACATCACACAAAGAGCGTTGGGAGCTGATCTGCAAACAGCACGGAAAGGAATTTTGTTTGCAGGCTTTCTGAAATTGCTGATGCCCATTATTGTAATGCTTCCTGGTATTGCGGCTTTCGTGTTGCATGAAAATGGCCATCTGCCGGAGCTGAGGGGAATGGACGATGCCTATTCTGCCATCCTCGGCTTTTTGCCAACCGGGTTAAAAGGATTAGCGATTGCTGCCCTCACCGCAGCTATTGTTGCTTCACTGGCAGGTAAGCTAAACAGCATTGCTACCATATTCACGCTGGACATTTACATGAAGTATTTTAAAAAGCACGATGTGCATGCTGTAGCAGCAGCAAAAGCTGGCGGTGTGCATCATGAGCCTACAACTGCCGCTGAAGAAAAGCAGATGGTGTGGATGGGGAGACTGGTTGCAGCAGTTGCCATTTTTGTTGCAGTTGTTTTCGAGTGGAAAGATCTGCTGGGCATTGGTGGTAAAGGTGGATTCACCTTTATACAGGAATACACAGGCTTTATCAGTCCGGGTGTGTTTGCCATGTTCATACTCGGTATGTTCTGGAAACGGACCACCGGAGCTGCAGCAGTTGTTGGACTGCTCACGGGTCTTTTTATGTCGGTGTTCTTCAAGCTTTGGGCAGTTCCTCTATTTGGTCACGAAACACTTTTATATACGGCTTTCCCCACCATCGAAGACGGCAAGCAGGTGTGGCGCATACCGTTCCTTATTAACATGGGATGGGCGTTCTTCTTTACGATGTTGATTATGATTGGTATTAGTCTTGCCGGACCAAAAGTGAATCCGAAAGCCTTTGTGTTAGATAAAGAAATGTTCAAATTGAAACCTGGATTAGTGGCAATGATTGTGGTAACGCTGATGGTGCTGGCTGCGATTTACATAAAGTTCTGGTAAGAGGTAAGGGTAGATAAATTCATTATTAATGACCTTCTATTAATCAACGTTTCTTCCAAACTTGGGGCAAATGGTTTGCCTTAAAGTGCTGTTGCGGTAATTCAGATTTTTCCTGTAACAGAAGGTAACTTCAAGACCACCGCGGTGATAAGAGGCTGCTTGTAGCTTGCTAATGTTTATATCATAACTGAAACCAACATTGAACTCATTAATTTCCAGTTTTATTATCGGTATAATAGCGTCATCCAAACGATAGATTGCTCCAATAGTCCCGGATTTCTGTTCGTCCCCCAAAACAAACAAATTGTGATTGAACATTAAGCCAGCTTGTATTGTGCTGATGCCGATTGGCTTGTACTTATTGGTTACCTGTGTAAAGTAATCACCATAAACCATGAGTTGACTTTCTTCCCCCATCGGCGCGGCCAGACCCATGTTCAGTGTAAACTTTTTGTGTAGCTGCACCTTGTTCTGATCAAAAAATCCTATCTGAGGACTGTTAAGGTGAAACATGCCTGCACCAATATAATAGTCGGCATTACGTACCACGCCGTTATAGCTTATGCCTGCGGAAAGATCAAAATAGCTCACGCTTGTATTCATAAATAGCTGCCTCGAAGCGGGAAGCACAACGAAGGTGCCATTGCCCGTAGACAGAAACTGGTCGTTTAAAACCAGCTCGCTGGAATTAAACCCCAAATGCCTTAACC
>JBAVMD010000903.1:0-4661 GCA_049689695.1 Chitinophagaceae bacterium
TGCTGAGATAGATATTGAAATCAACCGGCTTATCGCCTACGGTAAATTCGCCGGCCAATGTAAACGTGAGGTTTTCATTGGGCACATCCATGGATAGCAACATCACCTTAAGACTGAAGGTGGACAATGCATCGTTAAGGTGTGCAGGTATATCGCCTCCGCCAAAAGCAGATACGATGGTTTGCAGCCATTGTGCTGCGGTAAGCTTTTGTTCCGAAGACAATGTGAAGGATAACTGCAGGTCAGGCAGCAGAATGGAGCCGGTGAAAGATAATATCTCCCCGTTTTTGCCATGCATATCAAGCTGACCTAAAATAGATATGCTATTATGTGCTGCGCCAAACGGATCTATCAATTGCCAGCCAACTGAAAATTTGCTCATTACGAGCTTGTCCGGCACAATCACCCACGGTTTCAATGTACCTACTGCTAACCCCGTACTGAGAATAGAAAAATTGCCGAGTGTGAAATTGAGCGAATAGGACTGCAATCCGAAATTGCTGAGAAAGGGCAGGAGTCGATCGGCAGGTGGAGTGGAAAAAAAATCATTCCAGCTTTTGCCTGCCATCCATTGGCCCAGGCTGTTAATGCTGGTGGCTACTGAACCAGGTTTGGGAGCAATCACCATATTAAGGGAAGATGCGGATGTAGTGTAAGGCAAGATAAAAAATACGTCGAGCGGTTCCTGCTGGCCTGATAAGGTTGTCTGCGCGCACATCATGATCTGTCCGGAAGGTTCATAATCCTGCGTGTTGCTACCCGAAGGCTTTACATAATTCATAGACGCCTGTATAAAGGGCGTTGCAACAGTAAGCGCCTTCAGGTTAATGGGCTCTATGCCCTTCATGCTTCCGTCCAGTACAAAGGTGGGCCCGTATTTTGTCTGGGTTATTTGTCCACTCAGGGGGGCAAGCTGTACATTGTTCCCGCCGAAGATTTGAAGCAGCTGATGAACAGGTGCAAGAATATTTGTAAGCGAAAAGTCTGAGCTGAAGTTCAGTCCCTCATTCAGTGAAGGCGGAAGATTATTTTTTCCATAAATGAACAGCAATTGCGGAAGTTTCAAAGCCAGGGCATCAAAAGGCCATCCAAGCAGGGATGGAAAACTCGTACTGAAAATCCACTTAGCATTTCCGCCTGCAGCCAATTCTGTAACGCTCACACTTAGTTGTAACTGTATTGTTGCATTTACTTCGGATATGGTCACTGCTACTTTAACGGCTGAAAGATTCAGAAAGCTGTCTGTTTTTGCAACCGGTATTCCTGCAGGAAAGCTGAAAGAATTGCCCTGGGGATCGGATGGAATGTCTGCAGCTTTCGCGTTGAGTAAAACATTGCCGGTGCTGCGCAACAGGTTTGTTTTTACCAAAGTCGAAAATGCAGTGCCGCTCTCAAGCAATGCATCGTCAAGAGTAATAATGCCTCCGTTAGTGGCTTCATTACGCAGTGTTTGGGCTATTTTTTGAAGAGACATGCAGTTAATTTAAGTTGATCATGCTATTGTGGTTGTGAAGGCATTCCAGCGTTTAGACATATCGGCAATTGTTCGTTATCACATCTGGAAAAACACTGCAAGGTGATCGCTGGTGCCTGGATTGGGCCCTATCTTTTTAAAGTTCAAAGGCTTCCGGAAAATCTCATCCTGCAGGTCTTTTGTTGGCAGTGATTGTATCACGTTCAGATCGGTAAAAAGTATAGATGATTCAACTACCCGGTTAATGATACGTAAATCCAGATCGTTTGCGTCAAATGAGCTGCCGGCTCTCACAGCTATGTTATCAAGTGGTTGCCTGTCTTTAATGTAAACAAAAGGTGTTGCATTAGAATTTGTGTAATACATAGTGCTGGTTCTCTTATTGTCCCGGTTTATCAAAGGAGTGAATCCTGTATTTAGAAGTGCGGCACTCAACGAGTTCATTGCATCGGCGTATGGATTGATATTGTAATCACCCACAATCAGCATTGCCGCATTATTGCCAAGCGGAACATTGGTGCTCAGAAATGTTGCGAGGTTATTGAGAGCCGCTACAGCCGGGTTTTTTTGGGGTGGGAAATGAACTGATGCAATACTGATGTCGCGCTGATTTCCATGTAATTCACGGAATGTGGTAAAAAAAGGCCGCCGGCTGCCTTGTGCGGGAAAAAGTTTTTCCCCTGTGTTGTCCCGGAATTCAAATTGGCCGGCAAAATGATTCCCTACCGGCAGACACGCCTGCCAGATGTCAGGGTATGGACCGCTAACGGCCCCATTGGCAGGCACTGCGATTTTATGCGCATTGTTATTAGCTGGTTGATTGGGCCATACATAGGGCCCGGTAAAGCTAACACGGTCCTTTCTGAAAAATACACCTATGCCTTCCGTATAGCTGCCTTCACCTAAAAGTTCAAGAAGATGCTGGTGTTCCTGCTGGTCTTCTATTTCACCTACTTGTATTTCATCGGTAAGTTTTAAAGGAGGAACAAGGCACCAGTTATTATTGAGCGTGCGCAGACGGGCGAGGAGTGTGGTTACGCCAGCAGCGCCTTTGCTGGTTATGAGACTTCCTTTTGGGCCTCTTCCGCTTACAACTTCAATTACAATAAAAATGTCAGGATCTGTCAGGCTAACATTATTAAGAATGTAGTCGTTGCGTAAAGTATTGTATTGAGCACCGAATTTATAACTGTTTCTGGTTGGGGAAAAATCGTCATATACGGTATCGCCTATGGTCCAATCGATCTTATTGAGGGTGAAGTTCTGTATGTTCCAAACAAGAAGCTTTACAGGCATTAGGTAAGATTTAGATGAGTATGAACAAAAGAATTTCCCGGAAATTTTTTTTGCCGTTACTATCAAAACTTAACCTTAACCGACAGAAGTAAGTGTGTGGATAGAATAGAAATGGAAAAGGAAAGTACTTATCTTTTCGACAACTGCAAAATAATGTATTTCGTCGGCTAGCCATGCCGGTTGTTATTCCAGCACTTTTTCCATTTGCATGCTGCGCGAGCCTTTGATGAGGATATAATTGTTATTGAAGTTTTGATTGCGGTACCAGTCTGCCGCTTCGGATGAATTGTTGAATTGCAGAAAAGGATGCTGCAGCTTTAAAAAGTCGCCGCCCACCAGCACTACATTTTTCCAGGTATATTGCTGAATGAGTTTCACGATCATCGCGTGTTCATTAACGCTTGCCGGACCAAGTTCCGCCATTCCGCCCAACATGAGTATCTTATCAGCGCCGGGCATTTTTGCAAAATTTTCTATGGCCAGCTTCATGCTGCTTGGGTTTGCATTGTAAGCATCGAGTATAATGCGGTTGCCATTCTTTTCTACCAATTGAGAACGGCTGTTAGACGGGGTATAAGCCTCAAGAGATCCTTTAATGGCTTCGTCATCCACGCCAAAATATTTTCCTGCCGTTACGGCCACCAGCACATTGGGCAAATTATAACCGCCAACAAGCTGCGTGCGGATGAGATCTATAGATGCGCCTTTAGTAATGGACACTTCGAGGAATGGCTCGCTCTGCGATACCTGCCCTGTTACATCCGCATCGTTCGTGCCATACTTCACCACTTCACGAATGCCGTGGCTCATATTGCGCAGGTAATCGTAATCCCACATCACGAAGGCTGAGCCGCCGGTAGCGCGTAAAAAATCATACAGTTCACCTTTTCCTTTTCTAACACCTTCTTCTCCGCCAAAGCCTTCAAGATGCGCTTTGCCGCAATTGGTGATAATACCATGTGTAGGGAGCGTATACTCGCAATAAGATGCAATTTCTTTCTGATGATTGGCGCCCATTTCAATCACTGCCATTGCCGCATCTTTTTTTACCTGCAGAATGGTGATGGGAATACCAATGTGATTGTTGAGGTTTCCCTGCGTAGTGTAAGTAATGTGTGTAGACGAAAGCACGGCATGCATAAGCTCTTTGGTAGTGGTTTTTCCATTGCTTCCTGTGATGGCAATAAAAGGTATGCTGAATTGCTGCCGGTGATGTTTGGCAAGTGATTGCAATGTTTGCAGCACATCGTCAACTACAATGATGTTCGGGTGTTGTTCTTCCGGCGCTTCATCAACAACAGCGTATGCAGCTCCCTGCTCCAGCGCTTTCCCCGCAAACTCATTGGCATTGAAATTAGGACCTTTTAATGCAAAGAAAATATCTCCCTGTTTCAGCTTGCGCGTGTCTGTTTGTACAGAAGGATATTGAAGATAGATGTTGTATAGCTCCCCGATATTCATGCGTCAAAAATAAGTTTTGTTTAGAGTTTTGGGTTTCGTGTTTCGGGTTCTTCTCTCATAGGAGCAAAAAAATTGCGGGCTTGCTATTCTTTCGCAGTCTGGCATCTATGAACACGAAACACGAAACAAAAAAAAAGCCACCAGTTTCCTGATGGCTCTTTCTATAATAATCTTCTAATTATCTTTTTCTGCTGTTCTGCCTGCGTGCAGGATAGTTGATACCAGTCTTACGACCGTTACCTTCAGGGCTACCAACCCTGTCCATTGCGCAACGGAAGCCGATGGTAGAACTTGCCTGATCTTCCTCAAGGAAGCGGCGTGAGCCCGGGCTCAGCCAGTAAGCACGATCATTCCAGCTACCACCTTTGATCACGCGAGATTTATCGCTGACCAGAGTTGTGATACCATATCCAGAAGTGATACCGTCGGT
>JBAVMD010000904.1:0-4288 GCA_049689695.1 Chitinophagaceae bacterium
ATATAATACAAAGGATGTTTTTCAACCCATCTCTCTTTTAAAATTATTTCCGTTGTCATGTTGCTAATCATTCTGTGGTCTGAATGGCCTGTGTCCCCATCGGGCCCAAACGTAATGATGATGTCCGGATTAAGTTCTTTGATCTTTGCGGTGAGTTTGGCTTTTAACTCCTTTGACTGGCTCAGGTACTTTCCAACACCAATGCGTGTATCGAATCCATCGGTAAACCCTAGAAATACAGGTGGTTCAATACCCATCTTGCTGCATGCACAACTACTCTCAGTCTCTCTGATTCTCACCAGTGTATCGCCACTGGGGAAACCAGGTTTTGTTCCATACCTGCCATCTGTTGCGATAATGATATATACTTTGCTGTTCTTGCCGTATTTAGTAAGCAGTTGTGCGATGGCTGCTTCGTCATCGGGATGTGCAAACACGCCCAGAATGATTTTTGCTTTTGCTTTGTATCAAAAGAGCCGTAAAGCATCGCAGTAATAAACAGTATTAGCCTGATCATTTTTTTAAATGAAAATGTTCAATTATATCGCAAACCCATTGCCGAAGGTGCGGAAATAAGTGAAAATACTGCCATTTGAATGACTCATTAAATTTTTGATTTCTTTTACAACCCGGGTATTATCTTGCGATCGCAAACCTTTGCCTATGAGAAGAATTGTCCTCTGCTTAGCAGGAATTATTGTTTTTTTTAGTTTTGCCTGCAATAAAAAACGAATTGATAATTGCTTTGGCAATTTACCCGTTACAGCAATCCCATTGATAGGAGAACTCATTGGCGACAGCGCAATAGCCACTGACACTGCATTCATCGGAACCATATTCTTCGAATCAAAACATGCCTATGATTTCATTGATTGGAAAGTTGGCTCTGACACCCGATCTTTCAACGCTAAAAAGTTTCCCTTAAGGTTTCCTACCCCTGAACCAACATTCAGCGTTACCCTTTCGGTAAATGGATCATCTGATCCGGCTTGCTTCCCAGGGGATGACGGCAAAGACTCGAAGACTGTAAACCTCACAATACTGCCGCGAGATAGTACTGCAAAAACACCACTTATTGGCAAATATTCAGGCTATGTCGAAGGAAGATCGAGTGATACTTTTACCGTTAGCGTAGAATTCAGGAACGATAAAAGATATTGGCCTGCATTCGGGCAAACCCCGTTTTATACACTTACTAATTTTCCTAAAGGGTTTCGGGACACAACCAGTTCCATTGGGACAATATACAAGGAGCTATCTTATGGATTTGCCGTTGACTGGGGCTATCGGGCGTTATACTTTAATGAAGATTACAAAACAGCGCAGCACGTTAAGGGTTATGCAATGCTACAATCCCGAGACACTTTGATCATTAGCTATACGAGAGCTGATCCAGCGGTTCCTTACAATCCACAAACTGGTTTTCCTATAAAGCAAGAACGTTTTGTGGGCAGGCGGGTGAAGTAAACTACGACCTTTTTTGAGTAAAGAGCATTAGTTTGGATGTCCGGCAGTCAATTAATTTTTCCACGCAATCCCAAAGCTGATCATCCTCTCAAGCGATAATGAAAAAGGCGCAAACAATTCTTATGATGATTTGTCCCTTAAGAGAAATAATTTATACTGCGGACTTCGTGCGCCGCAACTAGCCAGGCAGAGAAACAACTTTTCAATACGAGTAAAATTCGAGTATGCAAAAAGCTTTGGCGAGCGAAGGTGGGGTGAGGGGACGGAGTTAGAACTTATTTGAGATTGAATTATTGAAAATCAAAGAGTTTCTGACTATGTGCCCTAAAGATATAGTTCGTTGATTTTTACTGTAAAATTTGTCTAGAATACTTCTTTTACTGCCCTTTTAATTGTTTTACACCCTTTTTCAAAATAATAGATAACTGTTTTACCGTATTTCCTCCTTAATATAAATGTTCTACTGTAAAAAATAATAGTTTTACCCTAAATTACAGTATGCCTGTAAAACCAGCCGGAAACCAGTGGCTAAAAGAGCAATATAGCTTGCTAAGGTATTCATTGACCCATTGCTCATACGTAGGGAATAACAATTCCATAGAATTAACCTCTAAAGGCAATATTGAACAAGTATATGGGGCAAAATATGCACCTTCTTCAAATACTCCTTTAGCACACTTGGAATTCGCTTTAAAATATGATGACCTGGACCTCGACTTTCTTAAAACCGTATTGGAGAAAATACCGGCAGCAGAGATTGCAGTTTTTATTGAAGATACTCCGTCAAGCAAATACGCTCGAAAGATTGGTTTTTTATATGAATTCCTAACGAATCAGGAACTGACATTAAATAAATCCATATCCGGAAACTATGTGGACTTGCTGGACACGGATAAATATATCACCGGCAAAACGGTAAAAAACATGCGATGGCGCATCAACAATAATTTGTTAGGGACAACGGTTTATTGTCCGATGATAAGAAAGACGAATATCCTTACAAGCTTGTTAGAACAGGATATACCGAAGAGGATACAACAGTTAAAAAATGAATTCCCGCCCGATATTTTCCGGAGGGCGACCAGCTATCTCTATAATAAAGAAACACGCTCCTCCTATGAGATAGAAAAAGAATCTCCTTCTGCCGACAGAATGGAAAAATTCATTGCGCTGCTTGTTAAGGCCGGAACAGAGCCGACAGAACAGCTATTGGCTGAAGCTCGTTTAGCACAGTTGCAAAATGCAATAGTCGATTCCAGGTTTGCGGTCACAGGCTTTCGCAATTTTCAAAATTATATTGGACAGTCATTATCCAATTACCAAGACCTGATCCATTATATCTGTCCGCCCCCGGATATCTTGCGGTCATTGATGAAAGGGTTACAGGATACGGCAATCAAAACCACCGGCATCTATCCCGAAATAAGGGCGGCTATCATCGCCTTCGGCTTCGTATTCATCCATCCTTTTGAAGATGGAAATGGCAGGCTGCACAGATTCCTGATACATGATATTCTTGTGCACGATGGCATTGTACCGCAGGGACTGATCATTCCCGTATCAGCTCATATGCTCAATAATATCAGTGATTATGATGCTGTACTCGAAAAGTACTCCAAGCCTTTGATGCAGCATGTCAGGTACGATAAAAAGGCAAATGGCGAGGTCGAGATAATCAATCCTAAAGAAATAGAGAACTATTTCAGGTATCCTGATCTGACAGATCAATGCATTTACCTGGCTCAGGTTATTCACGCCACCATAAAAGAAGACATGCCCGATGAACTCCTGTTCATACAGCGTTATGACGAAGTCAAAAAAGAATTGCAAAGGATTGTGGATATGCCCGATAGGGACATTAATTTAATGATTGTTTTCCTGCACCAGAATAAAGGCGTATTTCCGAAAAGAAGGCGTGACTATTTTACCAAGCTAACCGATGAAGAAATAAACCAGATGCAACTAACCTATAGAAGAGTATTTGAGTTGGATTCCGTCCAATAAAATAACCTCATTACCGGAAGGCATTTACTATGACATTACAAACTTTTGAACAACTCTTAGGTAAAAAATACCTGGAAAAAGGGCTGGACTATTTCAACAATGGCTGTGTAAGCGAGTTGGAAGAATGGGAAACAAGTAACCGGAAAGCTATCGTATGCGGTACCGAAGACTACCATGTAACGGTCAAATTAAAGAAAGATGTGATAAAAGAATGTTCCTGTGATTGCCCTCATGACGTGGATCACTGCAAACATATAATAGCCGTTTTATACGCTTTAAAGGAAGAAGGGACGTCTCCGCCAGTTAAAATAAATATTAAAGAGCCTACAACAGGTGCGCCTAAAAAAATGAAGGCAAAAGCTACCGTTGCCAGTATCGTAAGCAAAACATCAGAAAAGGAACTGCGCCGGTTTATTATCGAATATGCTGAAACCGATCGGCAATTCAGGAACATGCTCCATGCGCATTTTGCCGATAAATCCGGTGAAGATGGAAAGCGAATATATACAGAGATGATTAAAAATGCAGCCAGGATTGCCGCTGACAGAAGTGGCTTTATTGACTATTACCATGCTAACAAGGCAATTCAACCTGTAGATGTATTGCTCGAAAAGGCACATGCGGCTGTTGCAAAAAAGCATTATGGAGTGACTGCCGATATTGCATTCGCCGTAATTGAAGGGGTGCATGATATGATGATCGACATGGATGACAGTGGCGGCGGTGCAGGTAATTGTATCAAAGAAGGATTTGGATTATTAATTAATCTTTGTGAAGCCGATATTCCTATTGACCTGAAAGAACGCATCTTCAGGGA
>JBAVMD010000905.1:0-4849 GCA_049689695.1 Chitinophagaceae bacterium
AAAAAGAACTTCAGAAGATTTTATTGCAGGTGCAGGATGCTATCAGGAATTATATTTTCCCGAAAGTTCAACCTGCGGGTTACCAGCAATTGATTACGAAAGAATATACAACTAATGAAATATTCGACGGCCCTCGCCTCCGGAATGGGTGGATCGAAACAGGTTCTTTGAAGGATAAAAAAGAGGTACTCAGAAATATTGAACTGGCATCGCTTATCAGCGCCTTGCCCGGCATTAGCACCGCTTCGATCTCTGGGTTCGACAATGTGCTTAACGAAGTCCGGTCAAACCAGGAACAACTGCTTGCAATTAATGTGATGAGTTCCTTTACCGAAGGATACCTGGAAATAAGCTGCAAAGGAAAAAAATTGTCCCCTGCTTCCGGTCTTACGCAAAGCTCAACCAGGCTTCCTGAAAATATCAACATCGTACTTGAATCAGGAACGGATCAACAAGCCGGTCTGCCAAAAGGAAAATACAGGGACATTAATTCTTATTATTCGATACAGAATACTTTCCCTGAAATTTTTGGCGTTGGCCCTGATGCCATCATTGCAAATGCGTCTGATTTCCAGATAGCGCAATCAAGGCAGTTGAAAGGATATCTTACCTTGTTCGACCAGTTGCTTGCCAACCAGTTTTCACAACTCGCGAATATCAGGCAGTTATTCTCGTTTAAGAATTCCACCAGCGGAACGCCTTCCGATGAATTGGCGTATTATGAAGTGCAGAATAAAGTTCAAAAAGAACACCAGCAATATCCTGTACCGTATCGTTCATTCTCACCCACTTATTTTTATCAATCGCTTTATGATGTGCCGCACATCAGGCCATTGCTTAAAGGACATGATGCATTTAAATTCAGCATTGAACGTGAGACAGAAAAAGAGCTTGAACGAAAAAGCTGGATCGCTTACCGGGAAGACCCTTACAATCCTTACATAAGAGGCCTCATGGAGTTCGTGGAAGATGAAACTACCGCACTGCAAAGAAGGAACGATATGCTCGATCACCTGCTGGCAAGGCATGGAGAATTACCCGCCGTGCTGGATGCGATCATTGAAGGATCAAAATATTCAGGTGATAGCGCAAAGGACCGTGTGATATTCAAGAGCCTGTACCTGCAGAACCTTTCACTGCTGTCGTACTACAGGCAGAAAGCTTACAATTACATAGCAGCCCGTAGAATTTGTGATGAACTTCCGTTGGTTTTTAAAACCGCTGATCAACTCTATCCTGCCGGTAATTCCACCGACTTCATCATAAACTCAGAGAAGATCGATGGCGAAGAAAAAATAGACGAAACCCATTTCGTTGCTTACTCAGCCCTGGAATTAAAGCTAAGCCTGTTGTTCGGTTTAAAAACGGAATACAGGGATTTCATAGCGAACCATTACAGCAACCCGGTAGCCAATGAAGATAGTCAACTGGCCTTATGGATGATACAGGAAAGGCGTGGATTGATATTGATCGAAACATGTTTACTGCTTCAGTACCCTGCTGTTGCTTCCGCGCTCGAATACCTGGACAATACGAATAATAATGTATTTGATTACGATGTGTTGCTGATATTCCCGGCCTTCATACCCTTATTCAGCAGCATCGAATTCAGGGATCGTCTTGAATTGTTCCTGAAGTATAACCTGCCCGTTCACATTCGCTGTAAATATTTTTTAGTTGACAGCACAACACTCAAAAATATCGCGTCGTCTTTCACGGCATGGCACAACAATCTTATTTACCAAACCATGCAGCAGTCATCAGGCGAAACGTTGAATGAAAATGCAGCTGCATTGGCCGGTCTATTAACAAAGTTAAAATCGCCGGCACATGAATGAAAGCACCAGCCATATCGTGTCAAGGTTGCGATGGAACACTTCTTTCGATATGAAAGAGCGCGCCACGGAATTGCAGCAGCGGCTGAGCGCATTGAGCGGCATCAAAATGCAGCGCGAAATGGCGGATGTATTCGACAAGCTATGTCCGCCCGAGCAAACATGGCGTATCCATTCGCTTGAACTAAACCTTGGTGAGATAGATCTCGACACATTGGAACCCGATCTCCTGGAAAAAATGCGTGCGATTTTACACCAGCAGCTAACCGATCTTATCATTTATGTGAACAGCAACAGCCATCCCAATATTGAAATATCAAATACAGATGCATCGGAGATCGCAATGCTGCGCAGCTTCCTGCTGCAGGGCCTCATGCCCTGGAACTATAAAAACGGCGACAGGTCGGCCAACGGGTTAATGTGGCTGCAACTGCAAAACAACCGGGAGGCTGTCATAGAAATGATAAAAGAAGTAGCGGCTGCTCATAAAGATGTGCGGAAAAGGATTGCATGGCAATTTAATGAGCCGGCGATACACCAGATCATCGGAGGACTTGAGCCGGCCAACCATTCGCACATCATTGGTTTTTCGAATGAACTGGTGCAAATACAAACGCATGAAAACATTGTACACACCAGTATAGCTGATTTTAAAAAGAGCGTATGGTTGTGGATATTGAACTATCTGCTTACAGAACGCGGAACGCTTTTCAATAAACTTGCCTTTATGAAGAGCAATATCCGGCAGATGGCAGACCACTATAATATTGGATACGATACACTGTTTGAAATGATCGAACTGGCCGTAGACAGACTTAGCAAAATATGCGCTGTAAATTCAGACTTTGTACTGATCCTGAAGGCGCTTTCAAAAGAAAAGCAAGCTAGGGAAAATAAAATTCATCCAGCCATCAATACATTATCAGCGCCTGAACAGCATTTTTCACTTAAGCAGGTATATGCATTGATCGCAGCTTCGCCAAACAAACAGGCACAGCTTGGGAAACTGCTTGCGGACTATTTCAATTGCACAGAATTGCTTCAGCTAAGAAAGCAAAATTCGAAGCAGGGCAAAGTCATTCTCAACCACCTGTTGCCATCAGGCGCACAGTTAATGGAAGAGATCATCAAACAATATCTTCCATTGCTCAAAACAGCAGGAAATCAGGTTGCCGAAAAAAGCTTAACGCAAAAGTTGGTTGAACTGTACTGGCAATGTGTTGTGAATTACAGTGCATATAATGGAATACCTGAAATTTTTAAGCGTAGCTTTAAAGCAGCTGTTATATTTAAATTCCCGGCTTTAAAACGCAGTGTGAATATTGATAGAACCTCTACTTCTTCCTATCCTTTCAAAAGAGATACTTATAGTCTAAAAAATGGACGATCCGTTTCAGAAGCGCAACTTTTCTTCCTGCTCGAAGAATGCTTCGTGAATAAGAGCAGTATACTAATACATGACGAAACCAAATTTCAGATTGAAGAGTTGCTTAGCATAACGCTGGAAGAAAATCCCGCGGCGCTCAGGCAGCTTATTGCAAATGCTGACGTTGAAGAAAAATCGTTCGTGCTAATGCAAGCCGCCGTTTCTTTCAGCTACTTCAGCGAATGTATCGTACACGACATACATGGAACGGTGAAGGAGGGGATGAAAGCAATAAACGCTCTTCATGAAATGGTCCGTCATATTGCTGGCGGAGAATTAAGCCCCGGCCTGTTGAATATATTCTGGAAACGCTCATGGAAACTGATCAAAACAAAACACTGGCAGAAAAGTGACTGTAAAGAATTTGTACTTGACTTGTTTGCCCGATTGGCGACAGCATCAGAGATCAACTCCACAGGTATCATTCAACAATTGAAGAAAAAAGGATTCAGGTTCAGTCCGGCTTTGCGAAATACCCTCGCCGAATGCCTTCCTGCTTTTGCAAACCCGCTTGCTAATGAATTGATCCACGCACCGAACAACCAACTCCTGCAATATGAGCACAAGGGTTTATTAGACGATCTATGCCATCTTCTCATTGTTCAGAAACAATTGCCGGCTTCGCTGGGCAGTGCAGACGATCACGAGGCAGGATCATTACTGAACGCGATCATCATCCATCATCCCATAAAATTCCTGCTGGTCCTGAAACATGAAACAATTCTGGAAGCACAAATGGCCTGGCTTGGCAGCACGGTGAATTTCCACGAGCTCACCAAGTCAATCAGCCGGCTGCACAGGAACCGGCAAACGATACTCGGCATCATCGAACAATTTCATACAACCCTGGCAAATATTGTTATTGCCGGCATTAGTGGCAGGGAGTTACAATACATTCTTTTTAAAAAACTGTTGAAGGCATGGACCAGCGATAACTGGAACATCATTTATACCGGCAACATCTGGAATGAACTTATCCGGGAGGTCTGCACAAACCATGGAATATCGAAAAAAGAGTTCCTGCGGGATATTGAAAAGAGGAAATATATGCTTCCGCCGGCCCTGCAGGTTTCATTGGAACAATTGAAAGAGCAAACCATCGAACCAGGCTTTTTAAAAGATCGTTCAACTTCAAAACCTAAGGTCCGCCTCATGAAACCCAACGATTTATTTTCAACAATCCCCGTAAGAAACGCCGGGCTTGTACTTATGAGCAGTTACATTCCCATGCTTTTTGAACGCCTTCAAATTGTACGAGATAAAAAATTCGTTGACGAAATAAATGCTTTGCATGCCGTGCACTACCTGCAGTTTGTGGCAACAGGTTTATGCCACACCGAAGAATCATACCTGCCGCTGAATAAATTGCTTTGCGGTCTGCCATTATCGCAACCTGTTCCTGACGGAATTGATATTTCAAAAGAACAGACCGAATTGATAGAAGGAATGCTGAAAGCCGCAATCGGTCACTGGCCAGCAATAGGTGATTGTTCTGTTGATGGTTTCCGGGGTAACTGGTTAGTACGCGATGGCTTACTCTCGGAACTGGAAGACAAATGGGAATTGATTGTAGAAAAAAGGGTATACG
>JBAVMD010000906.1:0-5396 GCA_049689695.1 Chitinophagaceae bacterium
GTACCGTCTTCGTTCACCGCGCGATAGTACCCGCCGAATAAAAGGCTGTCCCGGTCATTCAATGCTTTCACCGTAGTGATCTGCGCCTGCAGCGGGTATTTTATCTTTTTATACTGCTCGTAATTAATGTGATAAAAACCTTTTTCCCCACCTATCAGCACATTGTTCTTATCCACCGGGTTGATGAACTCAAAGCCGCTCACGAATTTATTGGTGAGCTCGGGAAAGTAGATCACGTGCGGCTTGCCGGCCGACATATCCAGCACACCCAGTATCTTGTCAAAAACAAACCACACATTTCCCGCCGCATCTTCTTTCATATAGCGGATATCCTTTTGTCCGAAGAGCTCATTGTAATAAGAAGAGGGCTTGAATTCATCGGTACCGGCATTGTATTCAAATATGCCGCTTTCCGTTGTGAGAATGATCCTGTTCTTGATCCTGAAAAGGTAGTTGCCATTGATGGATGGCACACCTTCCTTACGGCTGTAATACTTTACAGTGGGCGTGCTGCCGTTGAGCTGTATCCTGTAAATTCCTTTGTAGGGATGCGCCACCCAGATGTTGTTGTTATCGATCACAACAAACCTGGCAGATTCAAAATGCGCATGAATATTACTGTTCACGAATCTGCCGTCCTGGTAATTATAAAAATTAATTCCCTGGTAAGTGCCGGTGATCATCAGCGAAGAAGGCAGCACATTATAATAAGGAAGAAAAGTCCAGAAGCCGGAAGTATTGTCCAGCGCAACAGCCGCATTGTTTTCTACCAGGAAGGCCCCGTCGTGATGCCCCATCAGCAGCTTGCCATTTACCTGCGATAAATTCCATACCTGTCCGCGTGTATGTTGCACAGGGTGAAAGATGCCCTTGATGTAACTGAGGTCGGCTTCATTGGAGAGCGGTACTTTATACAATCCCAATGAAGTGCCGATATAAAGCTCGTTGTTGTGAATAACAGCCGCATAGCCTGAACCTTCATTGAGGTAATCAGGATATATATGCTTGATGGCGTTATTATAGGCAATGAAGTCGATGCCATTGTCTAACCCAAGCCAGAGGTTCTTTTCCTTATCCAGGAAAATGCTCAGGATGTTATTATCCTGCAGGCCCTCTTTGCGCGTAAAGCTCTGAACAGCGTTTCCTTTCTTATCGATAATATAACAACCGTCCAGATTAGTGGCAAGCGCAATATGGTGCTCATTTACCATGGTCACGCAACTGATGTTCTTGGTAGCCAGGTTATCCAGGAAAGGAGTGGAAAGCCGGGTTATTTTATCGCCCGAAAGAATATAGGTACCGTTCTTTACCGTTGTAAGCAAGGCGCTGTCTTTACCAATAGCAGTAAGTGAAGTAGCGAAATAATCCGCCGGCAATTCGTTTTCTTTAAGAAAGGGCGCCCATACACCATCACGGAACGTAAGCAATCCCTTGTCTGCATCCTGGGCTATCAGGCGGTTATTGATCATGGAAAGAAAGCGCCAGTGCGAGCTCTTGTAAATGGAACAATGTCCGTCGTTCAGCTGAACGATCTTGTTGCTTGTCTGGAAAAAAATCCCGTCGCGATAGAAATAGATCTCCCACACATCTGTGAACGCACGCTCATGCTCAGGTATCAGTTGCCTGAGCGAATGATATTCCAGTTCGCCGTTGGCAGAAGGGGAGAAGTAGCCGAATTCATCTTGCCCGCCTACATATAATTTATCATCGGGCCCCAGTTCCAGCGAGCGTACAATGCTTCTGTTTGGGAGCGGATAGGTCTTCCACCGGGTACCATCAAACGTTAACACACCTTCGTTGTTGGCAAAATATAGAATACCTTTTTTATCCTGCCTGATCTTCCTGTTTTGGGCTCCGGCTTTGAAGGCCTGCTTCGAATAATTGATAATATCCGGCAAGCCAATGGTATTCTGTGAGATACCATTCAGCACATACAGCAGCATCGTTAAAAGAAAGCCCGCTTTCTTCATATTGCAATATAATATGTGAAAGTCACACAATTTACATGATGTAGTAATGATGTATCAAAAACCCCTTTAAAACCTGGCTTTTGAGGGAGTGATGTAGTGGTGATGTACTTCGAAAATAGCTATTTGAGAAAGCTCAGTTTAGTTTTAAGCGTTCAATCATCACGCCTTGATTTTTGCAAAATCGGGTAAAACGACTCACCAAAACAAAAGCTTGCTTATGAAAGTGAAATTCGCTCTCTTTCTATGTGCATTTTTGTTGTATGGCATCCATGCAGCTTACGCACAAAGCCTCCTGATATCAGGACAAGTCACTTCAAAAACAACCGGTCAGCCATTGACCGGGGCCACCGTTTCCATTAAAGGAACAACTACCGCTACAGCTACCGACAAAGACGGCAGGTTTACCCTGAACGTTCCTTCTAAAGGTACTGTGCTGATTGTTTCTTACATGGGCATGGGAACGGAAGAATTGTCCGTTGAGCGGGCAGGGACCCTCAACTTTAACCTGGGCGACATGCCCAACAGTCTTAATGAAGTAGTTGTTATTGGTTATGGCCAGCAGAAGAAAAGCCTGGTCACCGGCGCTATCTCATCTATTAAGGCCGAGCAGCTGGAAACTGCTTCCAACATCCGCATCGATCAGGCATTGCAGGGAAGAACATCCGGCGTGCAGATCATTCCTCAATCAGGCCAGCCGGGTGCGGGACTCAGCATACGCATACGCGGCACAGGCTCTAACCGCAGCAACGCTCCATTATTTCTTGTAGATGGAATAATAATGGGCGGCATTGAATCTATAGATCCCGCCGAGATCGCATCTATAGAAGTGTTGAAAGATGCAGCCTCCGCTGCCATCTTTGGTTCGCAGGGCGCTAATGGTGTAATTATTATTAACACTAAAACCGGCAAGCGCAATACATCGGAGGTCAATTACCAGGGACAGTATGGGATACAATCTGTAAAGAGCGGTTTCATTAGAATGATGAACGCGCAGCAATACCAGCAATACCTGCAGGAAGCCGGTGTATCGGGCAGGCCAACCGCAGCTGAAGTTGCAGGTATGGGCGAAGGCACCAATTGGCTGAAAGAAGTATTGCAAACCGCGCCGCAACAGCACCACACGCTTACATTCAGCGGTGGTTCAGAAAAATCAACTTACCTGGTAAGTGGAAATATATTCACGCAGGAAGGTGTTGTAGGCGGAGACAAAGCAAGGTTCCAGCGCTACACTGTTCGCTTCAACAGTGATCATAAAGTAAAATCGTGGCTAAACGTAGGCAACAGGCTGATGTACTCGCATCACCGCAGAAAAGCTATCTCAGAAAATAATGAATTTGGTTCCATACTGGCAAGTGCGCTGGTGATGGACCCAACCACACCCGTGATCTATCCTGCAGGAAGCACGCTGCCATTGCATGTTCAGAATGCTATTGCAGCAGGCAAGCCGCTGAGGGTAGATGGCAATGGTAATATTTATGGTATCTCTCAATACCTGAAAGGCGAGTACGGCAATCCGCTGGCAAGAATAGACATGGCGAAAGGAGAGAACATACAGAATAAGATCGTAGGCAATGTATTTGCTGAAATTGAGCCCTTCGCCGGTTTCAAATTTACTTCGCGCTTCGGTATCGATGCGGCTTTCCAGACAGGACATGGATGGACGCCTGTTTTCTGGTTCTCAGATGAAAGCCAGAACACCATTGCTAACGGTTATGACTACAGCAACAACTGGTTCAACTGGCAGCTGGAAAATTTTGCCACTTACCAGAAGACCATCGGCGTGCACAATTTCACGCTTATGGGTGGTGTATCAGCACAAAAAATGAAAGAGTATCATATAGGTGGGAGCTATTCCGGGCTTTTCCAGGAAGAAGATAAATTCTCCTATGCTGATTTTGTGCCTGATGTATTGGACAGGATAGGAAGCATTGGGTTAACCAAAACGATCGCTTCTTTTTATGGAAGGCTTTTGTATGATTACGATGGGAAATATCTTCTTAACGCCGTGTTGAGAAGAGACGGTTCTGCGCTTTTCTCTCCCAGTTATCTCTGGGGAACTTTTCCATCTGTATCTGCGGGCTGGGTAGTATCGAAAGAAAATTTCTTTCCCGCGGGTCTTGCAAAGCATGTGAATTATGCAAAGTTGCGCGGCAGTTGGGGACAAAACGGAAGCTTGTCGTCAGTAGGCTTGGGCGAATGGCTGAACTCTGTTGGAGCCGGCCTCCTTTATCCCGATGGCAGTGGCAACCTTCTGGTGGGCGCTGCTCCTACCAGTCTTGCCTACCCGCAGCTGACCTGGGAAACCAGCGAGCAACTGGATATCGGTGCAGACCTTGTGCTGTTTAACAATACCGTCAATTTTACGGTTGACTGGTTCAAAAAAACTACTAAGGACCTGCTCACAGGCGGCACCGCACCTATATTCGCCGGTAACACTTTAAGAACGGTGAATGCCGGTAATGTAGAGAACAAAGGAATCGAAATAGAGCTTGGGTACAGGAATAAAACTTCGGCTACGGGGTTGAGCTACGATGTCTCCCTGAATTTTACAAAGCTCGATAACAAGGTGACATTTCTCGATCCCAATTCACCGATACTCTTCGGTGCAGGCATTGGTACCGGATGGTCTGCCACTGCCATGAAAGTGGGCAACCCTATCTGGTATTTTAATGGTTACCAGACAGACGGAATTTTCCAGAGCGTTGCAGACGTGAATGCTTATTTATCAAAAACAGGCATCACAGGTTATGCTCCAAAGCCAGGCGAACCGATTGTAGTAGATGTCAATGGCGATAAGCAGATCTCTCCTGCAGACATGACCAACATAGGCAGCCCTCATCCTGATTTTATGTACGGGGCCCGCTTAAATCTTGCTTATAAAGGTTTAGACCTGCTGGTGTTTGTTCAGGGACAAAGCGGTAACGATGTGCTGATGGGTTTCAACCGTACAGACAGATCAACTGCCAATAAACCTTATTTCTTTTATGCCAATCGCTGGACGGGCGAGGGCAGCACCAATAGCTGGTTTGCTGCTAACACGGCTAATCCTTATGTCTATAACAGCGACCTGATGATATTTGATGGTTCTTACACAAGGATACGCCAGTTGCAATTGGGCTACACCTTCCCGAGAAATCTGCTCAACAGGGCTAAGATCAAAAATGCACGCGTGTATGTTTCGCTCGACGATTTCTTTACGTTCACGAAATATCCCGGCGTTGATCCCGAGGGTGGTAACAATGGCGGTAACAGCATTGGTATAGACAGGGGCGGTTATCCTATTCCGAGGAAAGCTGTTGCGGGTGTATCATTCACGTTTTAGTCATATTAATTGATACTAGTTATGCTATTAGATTTTTTTACTGTAGAGAAGATTTCACGCAAAGACGCAAATGAAGACGCAGAGACGCAAAGCTTCAGCAACTC
>JBAVMD010000907.1:0-9531 GCA_049689695.1 Chitinophagaceae bacterium
GCTCCGATTCAAGATCGTATAAAAAATGATCTGAGAAAGGATAAATAGTAAGGTCCCATGCTTCTTCCAGCACGGGTCCATCAACAAGGCTTATGTGCCGCAGATGCGTTCTGATGCGGGTAAAGACCGGCCCCTCTTTTATACTGATCACTTCAACATGCTGCACTGTGCCGGTTTGCGAATGCTGGTTCCAGAAATCAACCGGCTTATTACGAAAAGTAGTGTTCACCCACGTCATGAAAATTCCATGCTGGTGCATATGGCCTGCGGGAAAATCATCTGTAAGAATTGCTCCACCGGGACTGTAAAGCGGATGAATGAACCCGCTTCTGCGATAATAATCCGCACTGCCGGCCGGCGGCAAGGCTTCTGAAGTATTATAAAACAGCAATGGCTTTGTGCCGACTGTAACAAGAAGACCGTTCTTTTGTTCCTCCACCCTTACCGGGGGCGTGGTCATGCGTTGTGTAGGTTTAAGCACATAGGTGGCCGTTGCGCCTGCAGCGATCTCTTCGCGGGGAATGAACACTAAGGTAACCTGGTCGAGTAATTGCGCAGGAAGCAGTTTTCCTGTTTTGCTATCCTGCAATTCCCAAAAATCATCAACTGCGTGAGGCCTCGATAGCTTAATATAAACCGGTACATCTTTTCTCGCATGATCTTTCGCCGCAACAACTAGTTTTTCCTGCGAGCGCAACGCGAACGCTTCAATAATAAGAAGCAGTAAAAGTGTGCAACGTTTCATGCAGTGTTAATTAGCTAATATACCTATAACTTCACATTCAATCCTATCATAAAATTCCTTCCGGCCATCGGGAAATAGAAATTTTCTGTTACTAATTCCGATCCATATACATAACTATAAGTATAGCCGTTGGGCTCATATTTTATGTTGAACAGGTTGTTCAATTGGCCCAGTATACTTATCTCTTTTATTCCATTTACTTTGAAGGTATACATTGCACGCAGATCGTTCACGAAATATGCTTTCAATTGACGGGCTGAGTTATTGGTGTTGTCGAGAAACTGGCGGCCTACGTATTTCGAAAATAAACTAACCTCGGCTCCTTTTAATGGCTTATATGCAATGGTGGCGTTGGTTACCACTGTGGGTGAAAAACCGATGTCAGGATTTTTGTATGTAAATGATTTTTGCCCGCCATTATCATAATCATCCACGTACTCAACATAATCATTGATCTTATTCCGGCTTACAGCCACACTTACATTGATATTCAAAGATTGAACCGGTTGCACTGTTCCCTGTAACTCCAGCCCGAGGCGGTAGCTGCGGGGAATATTTGTCCTGGTGTAAGCTCCAACATCGTTGATCTTTCCTGTAAGTACCAATTGATTCCGGTAGTACATGTAATATCCCGTAGCGCTGAATGTAAAGTGCGTCATCTTTTTTTCAAACCCGGCTTCTATATCGTGCAGGGTTTCGTGTGTGGGTTGCTGTGATTGGCTTGCTTCAAAATCGTCACGATTGGGCTCTTTATTCGCCAAAGCATACGATATGTAAGCTTGCATTCCCGGCCTGGAATAAGTAAACCCTATTTTAGGATTGATGAAATTGTAATTCTTATTGATGCTTAAACCCGGATTGTTTCTGAATCCATCGATCTGGTATAACACGCTTCGATATTGCAAGTCTGCAAACCCCTGCAGATTACCAGTCAGTCGCTGCTGCCATTTGCTATAAAAGTTCACATCTCTTTTGCGGGCGTTCAACTGGTACCAGCGGTAATCTTTTGGTATGCTGCCCATTTGAGACCAGATCACTTTCCCGAAATGATCGCCTTCATACCTGTTCCAACCACCTCCAAGCGTGAACTGCGTGGCATTCTTGCTGTACTGAAGAGAAAACACGCTGCCATAGAAATCATTGTCGAGCCATAATTGGCGAATAAGGTCCGTACTCGGAAAAGTATCGCTGCCAATTATAAGGTCAGGCAATCCGTATGCACTGAAATCTGCTTCTGTCTTATACTGTTCATAATATCCTTTTCCTCTTGTATAAAAGAAAGAGGTATTGAAACTGAGATCGTTGTTCAGGGAATGGTTCACGAAAAACTGGTAATGGTCCTGCCGGAAATTATCGGTCTCATTGTCGTAAGGCTCGCCCGGTTTTTCCGTGCCCGCGGAATTATAAGTGCGGTTAGTGGCAAGCATGCTTTCCGGTATGCCGTTCCATGCCTGGTAGGTTCTTTCGTCGCCACCGAACACATTCAACCTTACCTGGGTTTTCTTGCCAAAATAACCGCCGCCCAGGTAAAAAGAAGAGAGCTTACTTTCAGCGCGGTCTATAAAGCCGTCGCTGGTGATGCGTGAAAGCCTTGCATCGAGTGTGAAATGTTCGTTGAGCAGTCCGGTACCGGCCTTGATGGTATGCTTCCAGGTATTGAATGAACCGAAGGCGTTATTGATCTCGGCATAAGCCTTATCATTAAACTCATGTGTGCTGATGTTGAGCGTAGCCCCAAACGCTCCGGCGCCATTGGATGACGTGCCTACGCCTCTTTGGACCTGGATGCTGTTTACAGAAGATGCAAAATCCGGCAGGTCAACAAAGAACACGCCCTGCGATTCCGCATCATTATATGGAATACCATTGAGCGTAACATTGATGCGGCTAAGATCGGAGCCCCTGATGCGGAGGCCTGTATAGCCTACGCCATTGCCTGCGTCGGAATTTATGACGGTAGACGGTGTTTGGTTGAGTAAGAAGGGGAGGTCCTGGCCGAGGTTGATCCTGGTAATTTCTTCCTTAGAAATGTTCGTTTTGGTAAAAGGCGCGCGGTAACCGGCCCTGGTAGCCAATACTTCTACCGGCTTCAGGAACAGGTTTTTACGGATAAGCGGAAAGTTTAGCCTGGAAAGCACCACGGCCTGCCCGGATTTGGCCAGCGCATATTTCGAAAGGCTGTCCCTGAATGTAAAATGACTTATACTGCTGATCTCGATGATGGCCGCAGCATCTGAAAGAATGGCAAGCTCAAAATCGCCGTTCTCCAAAGAAAGCGTGGTTTGATCGCCCACATTGATGGTGGCGCCCGCTACGGGGTTGCCGGAGTCTTTTTCAACTACTTTACCCCTAAGGGTGGTTTGCGAATGCAGTAGCAACTGCATGGCCATAAAGGCCGATAAAAAAACAATCCTCTTCATTTTTAAAGGTTTAGCGTTAAAAAATGAGAGGATAATGCAGAAACAGGAAAGAAAGAAAGTTGTAGATAACCTTCCCTGCGCAGGCATTACCCTGATCAGGTTCTACGGGTTTGATCTCAGTCGCCCCGCCGTTAGGCAGGTTAACACCCCGAGGAATCTGTGCCTTATTGCTAAAGCGGCACAAAAATACAGCAGAATTTTTTTTGAAAGTGTAACTTTTTAAGATCACCCATCGTCACACCTCTAAATATTTCGATATGAAGAAGACTGCTTTGCTATTACTGACCACTGTATTTGCCATAACCGTTTGGGCGCAGGACAAGGTTTATAACGATGCTAATGCTGAAAAGCGCTCGGTTTCAGGCTTTCATGCCATTTCTGTAGGCGGAGGAATAGACCTTCAGCTCACCCAGGGCAATGAGGAAGCTGTGGCTGTAAGCGCTTCAAAAACAGAATACCGCGATAAAATAAAGACTGTTGTAGAGAATGGCGTGTTGAAAATATTTTATGAAACAGACAATTGGCGCAACTGGGGCTGGACAGGCAGCAGCAAAAAGCTGAAAGCTTATGTGAGCATTAAGAATATTGATGGCCTGAAGGCATCGGGAGGCTCAGATGTTATCATCAATGGAACACTCAATTCCGCAAAATTAGACCTGGGCCTTTCTGGCGGCAGCGATTTCAAAGGCGCCGTAAATATTACTGAGTTAAGCGGTGACCTCAGCGGAGGTTCTGACCTGAACATTTCAGGTCGTGCTACGAATCTTACGATCGAAGCAAGCGGCGGAAGCGACGTAGACGGATATGAGTTGACAGTGGATAATTGCACAGCATCTTGCAGCGGCGGAAGCGATATCAGGATTACTGTGAATAAAGAATTGGTTGCTTCAGCAAGTGGTGGAAGCGACATCAATTACCGCGGAAATGCAACCGTGAAAAAGAAAAGCTCAAGCGGTGGAAGCAGTGTAACAAAAAGAGGGTAATGCAACGTATTCAAAATTGCAATGTATTTAACCGGAATAAAACAAATCAAAAAAAATGAAAAAGTTCTTATTGATCCTGGTGACTGTGGGCTGCATCACGCGTGTGCAGGCGCAAAAAACCATTAATGATCCCAATGCAGAAGTAAGGAATGTGAGCGGTTTTCATGCCATCAAAGTATCGAATGCCATAGACCTTTATCTTTCACAGTCAGGTAGCGAAGCTGTAGCAGTGAGCGCTTCTGAAACAAAATACCGTGACCGTATTAAAACCGAAGTTGAAAATGGAGTGTTGAAGATCTGGTTTGATAATGACAATAACTGGAAACTGTGGAATAATACCGGCAACAAAAAAATGAAAGCTTATGTGTCGTTCAAGACGATTGATAAGCTTGTTGCATCCGGCGCTTGCGAGGTGATGGTTGATGGCACGATTAAAATGAGTTCACTCGATATTAGTCTTTCAGGAGCCAGTGATTTCAGGGGAGCTATCGATGCGGGTAACTTAAATGTTGACCAATCCGGTGCTTCTGATATTACCATTAAAGGCCGCGCATCTACATTAAAGGTAGACGTATCGGGCGCCAGCGATTTTAAAGGATATGATCTGCAAACTGAGAATTGTGATGCGGAAGCTTCAGGCGCATCTGACGTAAAAGTAACAGTGAACAAAGAATTGAATGCACGCGCAAGCGGAGCAAGCAGTATCAAATACAAGGGCGCTGCTGCTGTAAAAGAACATACCAGCGGTGCGAGCAGCGTTAAAAAAAGTTGAAACAACCATGAAAAAAAGAGAAAAAGCTCCTCGTTTGAGGGGCTTTTTCTGTTTTTTGAGGAGAAAATAAATATTTACTTTTGAGTTCTCTATTTGAGAACTTTTTTTATATTTGTGATGAAAATACATTTGATCAAAAAGCAGCAATAGAAGATTTTGTTTTGTACAATGCTTCCGCAAGAAATGTTTTCCAGGATTGGTTGAAGAAGATTAAAACTGCTGACTGGGAGAAGCCTGCGGATATGCAGCAAACTTTTCGTTCTGCTGATATTCTTGGAAAGGGGTCAGGCCGCGTGGTGTTTGATATCGGAGGGAATAAATACAGAATGATCTGCAAATATGTTTTTGGTATGAAGCAGGTTCATTTATTTATCTGCTGGATAGGAACACATGCGGAATATGATAAGATCTGTAATGAAAGCATACAATACGCTATAAATACTTCTTGATATGGAAAGTTTAAAATATAAGGTCGTTAAAAGCAAGCAGCAGTATAATCAATATTGCAAAACCCTTGAAGAATTGCTGGATAGCGGTTCAACTGCAAAAAGCGTTCAGGATGAAATAGACCTGCTTACTTTGCTCATTGAAAAATGGGATGAAAAACACAATACTTTCAATGACGTAGACCCTGTAAGGTTGCTCCATTCATTTATGCAGGATCATAAGATGAAGCCCAGGGACCTTGTAGAAATGCTGGGTGTAAGCAAGGGTTATGTTTCGGAAATACTTCATTATAAAAAAGGCTTATCAAAGGATGTAATCCGTAAGCTGGCCGAACATTTTAAAGTATCACAGGAGGCTTTTAACCGCCCATATAAACTGGCAACATCATCCTCCGTTCCGATGCCTAAAAGCCCTCTTCGAAATGGCACAAAGGCTTTAAAAAAGATAGCCTGACATACTTTTGTAATACACCCCGTCGATCAAAAATTTTAGCAGCTTATTTTGTTTTCCATTTGGCTGAGAAAGCAATAACCCTTACTTTTGCGCTCCACATCGCGAAGTAGAGCAGCGGTAGCTCGTCGGGCTCATAACCCGAAGGTCGGGAGTTCGATCCTCCCCTTCGCAACTAACAGGCCTCGCAAGAGGCCTTTTGTTTATGTATACTGTTTATATCCTTTATTCGCCGACCTTTAATAAAATTTATGTTGGCTATACAAGCGATCTGAAACAGCGATTGCTTTCGCATAATGAATTATCTAAAAAAGGCTGGACAATGAAATTCAGACCTTGGGTGCTTGTTCATGCGGAAGTCTATGAATTTAAACAGGAAGCTCTTTTACGCGAAAAAGAATTAAAATCAGGCAAAGGTCGAGAGTGGATTTGGGGAAAATTGATTAAGGCCAGTATCTGAGCTCATATCCGCCGCGGCGGACGGGAGTTCGATCCTCCCCTTCGCAACAACTGAGCTCCTCTTATGAGGGGCTTTTTATTTTTTGACATGAAAACCGGTTTTGTCTCCATATTCGGTAAGCCCAACGCGGGCAAAAGCACGCTACTGAATGCATTGCTTGGCGAAAAGCTGGCCATAGTGTCGCCTAAAGTGCAGACCACGCGTCACCGCATCAAAGGCATTCTTACAGAGCCCGGCTACCAGGTGATCTTTTCGGATACGCCGGGTATCATCGAGCCAAAATATAAGCTGCACGAAAAAATGATGCATGCGGTAAAGGCTTCGCTGGAAGATGCTGACCTTGCCCTTTTGATGGTGGCAGCCAACGAGCGGCTGGAAGAATCAGATGAAATATTCTCGTCGTTGCGTTTGAAAGTGCCGGCATTCGTTATCCTTAATAAAATCGATCTGATAGATTCTGCCAGGAAAGAAAAGGCCATCCAATTCTTTCAGCAAAAAGAATATTGCAGGGAAGTGATAGCTATTTCGGCCCTGCAGCAGGATGCAAAGCCACTAATCAATAAAGTACTTGAATACCTGCCCGAAGGGGAGCCATTTTTTGAAGGAGATAACATCAGCGACCTCTCCACTCGTTTTTTTGTGAGCGAGTTGATACGTGAAAGAGTATACGCCTTGTACGAGCAGGAAATTCCTTATGAGACAACCGTTCTGATACGGGCTTTCGAGGAAAAGACCACGCTCACAAAAATAATTGCAGATATCATTGTTCAAAGGGAATCGCAAAAGGCCATTATTCTTGGGGAAGGCGGCAGGATGATCAAGAAACTCGGATCCGATGCACGTGTGGCCATTGAAGATTTTATCGGCAGAAAAGTATTCCTGGAATTATTTGTAAAAGTGCGGCCGAAGTGGCGGGATAATGAGAATTTTTTGAAAGAATACGGATATAAATAATTGTTCGGAAACCGATGACCGGCGCCTGAAATTAAAAACAGCCTGCAAATAGAGAATTAATAATTTTGCGGGCATTTATTTGATGTAAACAGTACAAGATTATCATTAATGGGATTTACAGTTGCCATAGTAGGACGGCCTAATGTAGGGAAAAGCACTTTCTTCAATCGAATGCTTGAAGAGCGGAAGGCTATTGTAGACGATATAAGCGGCGTTACACGCGACCGCCAGTACGGCATTGCCGATTGGAATGGCAAGAATTTCAACGTGATCGATACCGGTGGCTTTGTTCCTAATAGCGAAGACGTTTTTGAAAGAGAGATCCGTAAACAGGTATTGATTGCTGTTGAAGAAGCCAACGCCCTAATTTTTATGGTGGATACCGTAACCGGTATTACCGATCTGGATGAGGCCATGGCCGATGTACTGCGCCGTACCACCAAACCAGTGCTGCTGGTAGTGAACAAGGTTGATAACAGCGACCGCCTGCTGGAAGCCACAGAATTTTACAGCCTGGGTTTTGATAATATTTTTTTCGTTTCCTCTATAAGTGGTAGTGGAACCGGCGAGCTGCTGGATGCCCTGACCGAGCTTATTCCTGCAGACCAGGACGAAACAGAGCAAAAAGAGTTGCCTAAGATTGCCATTATTGGCCAGCCTAATGTGGGCAAATCGTCCCTCCTGAATGCCTTAACAGGGGAGGAGCGTACGATTGTGAGCGAAATTGCAGGCACCACCCGGGATACCATTCATACGAAGTATAACCTTTTTCAGAAAGAATTTATCCTGATAGACACTGCAGGTATCCGGCGCAAGCAGAAAGTGCATGAAGACCTGGAGTTTTACTCCGTTATCCGGGCTATTAAAGCCATGGATGAGGCTGATGTATGCATGCTGATGCTGGACGCAACCAAAGGCATAACCGCCCAGGACCTGAACATATTCAGTCTGGCAGTGCGGAAGGGCAAGGGCATTGTACTGCTCATAAATAAGTGGGACCTGGTTGAAGATAAAGAGACCAATACCGCCCGGGATTACGAAAAACTGCTGAAAGAGCGGCTTGCCCCTTTTACAGACGTGCCCGTGCTTTTCATTTCAGTCAAAGAAAAGACCAGGATCTTCAAAGTAGTGGAAACCACCCTTAAGGTTTATGAGAACCGCCACCGCAAGATCCCCACGTCTAAATTGAACGATGTGATGCTCAAGGCTATAGAAAATCATCACCCCCCTGTAGTGAGAGGCAATCCCATCCGCATAAAATACGTGAGCCAACTTCCTACTCATGTTCCTTCTTTTGCTTTTTTCTGCAATTTCCCGGATGATGTTAAACAGCCTTATAAGAATTACCTGGAGAACCAGCTAAGGGAAAATTTCGATTTGACGGGCGTACCGGTCCGATTATTTTTTAGAAAAAAATAATCGGACAAGGTACAAGACGACAAGAAACAAGGTACAAGCCGTTTCTGACTTGTACCTTGTCCCCTTATTTCTTGTGCCTTATCTTATTGGTTGCTTGTAAAATTGAACATTATATAGTATTTTGCCGCGCAATATCCTCGCCTTATACCTCCACAAAGACCTCTGAAGTCCATTTTCCTGTGTACATTTTTGGCTTTTTAAATTTTTCGTACATGAAAAAATGTTACACAATTCTTGTGTGCTTAATCTCTGCGCTTACTACATTCTCACAAACCCGTTATTGGGTTGGGCCAGCCTCCGGTACTGAAGGCGTCTGGAACAACACTACATACTGGTCGGCCACCAGTGGTGGTCCCGGTGGGGCATCTGTGCCAAACGGCGGTTCATTCAATGTGATCTTCAACCAGAATGCAATGGTGAACGTGGATATTGCCTCGATCACCCTGAGTTCTATTAAGGTTACAAACAATGCTAACGCAATCTTATACGCGGTGTCTGCAAGTGATATTACGTTGAACAGCTCAAGCGTTGCAAACCCGGCCCTCGATATTGATGCGGGCAGTAAGCTTACAGACAGCCTTGCTGCTGCCGTTACTTTCAGAACGTTTTTTGGAGCCAACGCAAAAGGCGAGATTGATGGAGACTATCGTTTGGGCGCCAACCCTGCCATTGGTGTAGCGGTGAATTTTTATTTCGAGACCATCGCTTCAGGTGTAGTTGTGAATGTGAACAGCACCGGCCGTATTATTCTGGGCAATCTTGGAGGAGGAATTGGTTCTCCGGCCACGCTTAATTTTAACGCTGGTTCTTTCCTGATATTTGATCGAAATGGTGGTGTAGCGCCAACAGCTAACTATAATACCACTTCCACCATTCGTATC
>JBAVMD010000908.1:0-2655 GCA_049689695.1 Chitinophagaceae bacterium
ATCCTGATGATCCGCGTTCCGTATTTCTTCTACTTACTTAGCTCCGTATTTTTTACGCTCAAACTCCACCTTATCCCCCTTCACCCTCACGATAAATAAATTATCATACTCGCTATCATCAAGGTCCTTAGGAATGGTTTGTTCTTTCGTGAGCATGTTCACGATATCATCCACTGTATTGCTATGCCCCACTATCAACGCATTGTGCTTTAATAACCGTAATTGCTGAATGAACAAAGAGTCCGGCCTGGGATTATAAGTTTGAATGGGAATGCTCAGGTATTGGCTGAGCGGTTCAGCGGTTGACTTTGTGCGGATGGTATTGGTGGAAAAAATAAAGCCCAGCTTTTCATTCTTCAATGCTTCTTTTAAGGCCTCGGCCCTGGCCTTTCCACCATCCGTAAGGGGAGGATCTGTTGCGTTCATATTGGGATTTCCGTTCGCCACCGCCTTTTCAGCATGCCGCACTATATAATAAGTCTGGGAAGAAGCCGTTAAACTTATGAATAAAACCATGACAACTAAACTCAACTTGTTCATATACCCGTATTTTTTAACAAGATAGGATTAAACCGGAATAAAATTTTCAGTCAAAATTTTCATTAAATTAGGAATCTAAACCGCTGAAAGATGAAAACACTATCCGAAACCTGGTTTGCCGATGGGTACATCGACTTCGAGCTGAAAAAATACACACTCCTCGCCTATCTTCAGGAGATCAACCGTTGCTTCAACGAACACAAATTATATCCGCAACTGTCAGACATCATTTTTCATTACAATAACCTGGCAGCCTTCCGTGAAAACAAGCGCTATCTGCAGGAGCAGTTCCCCAAAAAGTTTACCGGCCTTCAACTGGAAAAGCTCGAACTCCTGTACGAGCAAATGATACAGGACGATGAACTGATGCAGGAACTGGAAGAGATCATCAATTATTCTACTGACCGAATGAAGCGCACCATCAGCAGCGGCACTGAGATCTATGAATACGTGGAAACCAATCTGAATATTTTCCCTGTAGGATTGGTTCCGCTGGACCTGCAGGAAGGTTACTTTTTCCTCAATCACGGCTCTATACGTCATACTTATGTTTATCAATACCGCCTGAGCATATTTGAAAAACGCGAAGAGAAATACCGCAGCATCCGCACGGAATATGTAGATAGCTGGGAAAGAAACATCGCCAACAGTTACGAAAACATCAAGGCAGAACTCATACGCAATAAAAAGCACCTTCCCAATCCCGCTGTATACAGCATTGAAACCAATTTAACCTACCCGGTTGAAGAAACGCTGTTACCGGTAGCGAAACGATGCCTGGTGCGGTATATTACGCAGAATGCGGCGTAAGTTATTAGTCATAGAAGTCATTAGGTCATAGAGGTCATTGGGTCATTGGGTCATTAGGTCATTAAGTCATTGGATCGTTTCAATGACTTAATGACCTAATGACCTAATGACCTAATGACCCAATAACCTCCCCGCGTTCATCCAGTATATATCATCTAACCCATTCCCTGCTCCGCGAAGCATGGAGGAGATGGTTTCGTAGTTTTTCTTTTGATCGAAAGGCGCCTTGTTGAAGGAACGGTTGCTGCTGAAGAAGAAAAGCTTTTTATCGGGGCTTACGTATGGACAATAGTCATGAAATTTTGTATTGATGCCTTCGGGCAAATGCTGCGCAGCCTGCCAGGTACCGGATGCATCTTTTTTGCTGATGTAAAGATCGCCGCGGCCCATGTCGTCAGCCCGCCCTGAAGATGTGAAAAGAATGAATTGCTCGTCGGGATCAACAAATGCATTGTACTCGAAGTTTTTTGAATTGATAGCCTCAGGTAAAGAGACCGGCGACGAATAATTTCCGTTCTGCCAGGTGCATACAAAAATATCTTCCCTGCCTTTGCTCTCTTTTAATTCTCCTGTGAAATAAAGGTTGCCATTTTTTGCAACGGAAGGATAAAACTCATTTCCCGGTCCGTTTACCACAAAGCCGGCGTGTACCGGTTCGCTCCAGCCAGAGGCTGTCCTGTTCACGAACCATATATCAAAATCATCAATTGAGTCGTTTGCATCAACAGGACGGTTAGAAGCAAAATAGATCCTTTTACCATCGGGCGAAAACACCGCTTCGAGATCTTTGTATTTCCCGGAAAACGAAGCCACTTCCGGGCTGCTCCAATTATTGTTCTTTTTATGTAGACGAATAATGGTGCTAACGCCAAAATCTTTTTGCTGGATGCTGTAAAATATTTCATCGCCTTGCGGTGAAATGGTGAAATCCCGGTTGTTCATTCCATCAGAAACAATTCCTTCCGCGAATAATGATGGTTTATCTGAAGCTGCATTTTTACCGGGAAAGGTTAATGATTGCGCATCAACGCCTGCACAAATGCATATAGCTATAACAGCAAGTAACAACCGAAGTATGTGCATAAATGTTATTTAGCTGAAAATAAAAAAATGAATCTGAAATGACGTCGTCTTCGGATTGATAAATTCATGCTTTAGTTAAGAAACCAACCGCAGAGAGAAAGAGAACGGAGAGTTAGCGCAGAGAAAGACAATAGCGCAGATAGAAGAGGATTTCAGGATGTTGCAGATGAGTTGTTGAAACTTCGAGGGCCTCCCGATCAGCTTCGCTGATCTCATCTGCAA
>JBAVMD010000909.1:0-8605 GCA_049689695.1 Chitinophagaceae bacterium
GGATAGGATCAGAGCTTGCGTCGGCTTTGGAAACAACGGGCGGCGCATCGAGATCGTTTGGCAAAGAACGTGTGGCCTGTGAAACTTTATCGCGAACATCATTTGCTGCGGTTTCCATTTCAACGCTCAATTCAAACTCCACGTTGATGCTGCTGGTTCCCTGGCTGCTGAGGGAAGTAATATTCTTAACGCCGGCAATGCCATTGATGGCTTTTTCCAGCGGTTCTGTTATCTGCGATTCAATGATGTCTGCATTGGCGCCGGGATATGAAGTACGTACACTTACATTTGGCGGATCGATGGCCGGGTAGTCGCGCACGCCCAGGTAATTGAAACCTATCACGCCGAATAATACGATGATGATGTTCAGCACTATCGCCATTACCGGCCGCCGGAGAGCTATTTCGGATATAGTCATTTGTTACGTTCTATGTATTAGTTGCCAGCTGTGAGCTTTGAGCTGCGAGCTATAAGCTACGAGCGCTTTCACGTTTGACATTTCACTACTCACTATTGTACTTTCACCAGTTTGATCTTGCTGTCCGGACGAATGGCGAGCAGCCCTGTTGTAACCACGGTATCGCCTACATTCAATCCATCTATGATCTGCACAAAAGATGAATCGCGGATACCTGTGCTCACTATCTGGAATTTTGCAGCGCCTCCATTATAAACGATCACCCGCTTGTTCCTGGCCTGCGGAATAACAGCCTGCGTTGGTACCACGATGGATTTTGCATCGTTGCCCATCTGCAGGTTTACTTTCGCAAAACCTCCCGGAAGAAGAGAAGGATTTTTTTCTTTAACTAAAGATCTTACGCGAAGGGTACGTGTATTGGCTTCAATGAAGGCTTCGGTAGCAATTACATTGGCGGTGAATTTCTGGCTGGTGCCTTCCAATGAAAATTTCACCTGGCTGCCGGTCTTCATTGCAACGCTGTATTTTTCAGGTACGGAAAATTCAAGCTTCAGCTGGTCAACCCTCCTGAGCGTAGTGATAATAGTAGTAGGGCTTACATAAGCGCCCACACTGATGTTACGCAATCCCAGCCTTCCTGCGTAAGGCGATCTTATTTCTGTTCTGCCGATATCCACTCTCACAAGGTCCATGTCTGCCCTAAGATTGTTTACCTGTAACTGTGCAAGATCATATTCCTGCTGGCTGATGCCTTGTATTTTAAGGAGCTCGCCATAACGCTCTACCGTTTTTTGTGCAATCGCCATTTGTACCTGCAGTTTTTTTAGCTGCGCCTGCAGATCGCCATCATACAGCTTGGCAAGAACAACACCCTTGCCAACAGCATTGCCTTCCCGCACGTTCAACGAAACAATTTTACCGGAGATCTCGGGACGTATCTCTGTTTCTTCAAACGGCAATATGTTACCGGGAACTTCGATGTCTTCGCTCATAGGACGAGTTTTCACAATAAACCCTTCGGCCTGAACGGGCATATTTCCCTGCCGGCCGGCACCACCCTGGCCGCCTTGTGGCTGGTTGCGGGGCGAAGCAGCTGCATCTTTTTTATCGGAATCCTTGCAGGCGGCAAATAAACAGGCGATGGAGAATATGATTGTGCTGAGAGATACAGTATGCTTACTCATGGTGCGCGAAAATAAAACAAACCGCAAAGATGAAGATTACCATTGATAAAATTAACGTTTGAACTTAGAACAAGGTTTGTACGCCATGAGCATATTTAGCCTCATGTTGCAGCAACCATTTCTTGCGTGATAGTCCGCCTCCATAACCAACAAGCGTTTGATCGGAACCTATTACCCGATGACAGGGGACGATGATCGCAATGTTATTTCTGCCGTTGGCAGATGCTGCTGCACGAATGACTTTAGTATCGCCAAGACGCCTTGATAATTCCAGGTAAGAAATGGTTTTGCCATAGGTAATACTTAACAGTTCATTCCAGACTTTTGTTTGAAAATCGCTTCCGTCCTGGTGCACTGGAACTTCAAATTGTCTGCGCTGCCCCTGGAAATACTGGATCAGCTCTTCCACGCATTGTATCACAAGCGGGCTCGGCGGCTCACCCGCTTGCGCCTGCACTTCTTCTTTCATGAAATGAACTTCACTGATGAAATGCTCCGTGCCTGAAATGCGCAGCAGGCCAACGGGAGAGGAGTAGTATGTTGTTGTGAGGGTCATTGTTTGAGCTGCGAGCTATGAGCTATGAGCTGTGAGCTGCGAGCTTCGAGCATTCCAGGCTCGCAGCTCGAAGCTCATAGCTCGCAGCTTTCTTCTTCAACCTATCTTCCATCCATTCTCCACCTGCCTTTCCGGCTGTAATAAAACTACATCTTTTTCTGCTGTGTAAACGCCCAGCACCAGGCATTCACTGATGAAGGTGGCGATTTGCTTGGGCGGAAAATTCACAACAGCGATCACCTGCTTATTCATCAGGCTTTCTTTTGCATAGAATTTAGTGATCTGCGCAGAAGATCTTTTAATGCCCAACTCACCAAAATCTATGAGCAACTGGTACGCAGGCTTGCGTGCTTTCGGAAAATCATTCACCTCGATAATAGTTCCCACCCTCATATCAACTTTTTCAAAATCATCCCAGGAGATCATTAGTTTATTAGTTTATTTGTTTATTGGTTTATTAGTTTGTTTCCCGAAATTTACCACCCAATGTTCTACCTTCCGCTAAGTGAGACAAATAAACTAATAAACCAGTAAACCAATAAACTAATAAACAAATAAACTATGGATCGTAATGCAACAGCCGTTTGGAACGGATCAGGAAAAGATGGCAATGGCAATCTTACAACACAAAGCAAAACGCTCGACAAAGTACAGTACTCCTATAAATCAAGGTTCGAGCAGGGTACAGGCACAAATCCCGAAGAGCTTATTGCCGCGGCACACGCAGGCTGCTTCACTATGAAGCTGAGCTTTGTACTGGGAGCCGCAGGGTTTACTCCCGAGTCCATAGAAACTACATCCACGATAACCCTGCATGAGGGAACTATCACAAAATCCCATCTTGTAGTAAAAGCAAAGGTGCCAGACATTACTCCTGAACGCTTCCAGACGTGCGTGGAAGAAGCAAAGAACACCTGCCCTGTTTCCAAGGCATTGTCCTCATTGGAGCTTACCGCAGCCGGAGAACTAGCCTAACCTCTATCCTCATACGAGAACTAATAATTAATTTATCAATAATTAATAATTAATACCCCTATGCCAGATCAACCTAACGATTCAGCACGCCGTAAGTTTATCCGCAATACCGGCCTGGCAGCCGCAGGATTCTTTATCGTGCCACGGCACGTACTCGGGCGCGGATACATTGCCCCAAGCGATAAACTCAATATTGCAGGCATTGGCGCCGGTGGTAAAGGCGCCAGCGACCTCAAGGAATTTGTAAAAAGCCCAAAGGTGAACATCGTTGCGCTTTGCGACGTAGATGACCGCCAGGCCGCAGGCTCTGTAAAAGCATTTCCAAACGCGAAATACTACAAGGATTTTCGTGTGATGCTCGAGAAAGAAGGCAGCAACATCGATGCGGTTTCTATTTCCACACCAGATAACACGCATGCCGTAGCAACGCTTGCCGCCATGAAAATGGGCAAGCACGTGTATACGCAAAAGCCGCTCACACATGATATTTACGAAGCGCGCATTCTTGCACAAGCTGCCAAAAAATATAAGGTGGTTACCCAAATGGGCAACCAGGGCGGATCGGGCGATGGCGTGCGCCTTGCGAAAGAAATGATTGATGCGGGATTGATCGGTAATGTAACATCAGTAAAATGCTGGACCAACCGCCCGGTATGGCCGCAAGGCATACCCGTTCCAACAGGAAATTTTGAAGTGCCTAAAGAACTGGATTGGGACCTCTGGCTCGGACCCGCCAAACATATTGACTACAATCCCGCTTACCTTCCGTTCAACTGGAGAGGGTGGTGGGCATTCGGTACCGGTGCATTGGGCGATATGGCCTGCCATATCATGGACCCCGTCTTCCGCATTCTGCCTATTGATTATCCAACAGAAGTTGAATGCAGCCTTGCCAATAACTGGAAAGGCATGTGGCAGGAAGCAGGATACATTGATAGTTGTCCTCCTTCTTCTATCATCCACCTGGGTTATCCAAGAAAAGATGGAAAAGGAAAGATCAAGGTTACCTGGATGGATGGAGGATTACTGCCTGAACGCCCCGAGGAACTATTGCCCGATGAAGAAATGGGCAACTGGGATGGCGGCGCCATCTTCGAAGGCAGCAAAGGCAAGCTGATGGTAGATTGTTATGGCGCTAATCCAAGACTGCTTCCTACTAAGCTGATGAAGCAGACCAATATGCCCAAGCAAACCATTAAGCGCGTGCCTGAAGGCCATTATGTTCAATGGGTGAATGCGTGCATTGATGGTTATGGAAAAGGGCAGACCAGCTCACCGTTTGAATTTGCAGGTCCTTTTACCGAAAGCATATTGATGGGCAATCTCGCTGTTCGCAGCTGGATGATGCAGAACCCTAACATGAAAGGCTGGGGCGATAAATACCTGGGAAGAAAGAAATTGCTGTGGGATGCGAAGAATATGAAGATCACCAATTTTGAAGAAGCGAACCAGTTTGTGAAGAGAGAGTATAGGAGCGGATGGAAACTCGAACTCTAACGAGTAAGGCACGAGGCACAAGAAACAAGAAGCAAGTAAAGATCAAAGCGGGCAATGCTTGAACCTTTACTTGCTTCTTGTTTCTTGTACCTTGTTCCTTGCACCTTGTGCCTTGAATTGATATTACTCTCCCAAATTCTCAGACAGCAATATCAATTCCCTCATCTTATACTCATCCTTCGGAGCTTCGAAACATTTACTGAATTCTTCCAGCAATGTTTGAATAATACGTCGATGACCGATTGGTTTAAAATAGGAGGGAACAGGCGGAACAGATATCCGCTTGAAATAATTTTCAACGTCTTTATGCGTGAACACCTGTCCGCTCAAAGGATCGATGTAAAATTCTATCTGGTCCTGCATGCTTGAATCATCATCAGGATTGATATCTGATTTAAAGAATGCCAGCACAAACTGTTTCGGAATGTTGATGGCTTTTACCGGGATATCCAGCAGCTCACTCAGAATGAGATACAGAATTCCGTTTGAAATGGTATTGCCGCGCTTGCATTCAAGCACCTTGTTGATAAGGAATTCTTCAGGATGCTGATATCCTACTTCCATTCCCTTCAATCCATAATAATTATAGAGAATGCTTGACACTACATGCACCTGCTCCAGCGGGGTGAGATAGCTGTTCAACTCCAGCCAGATGTTCCTGCGCAGCTTTTCCATTTCCTGCATGATGGTAGTGGGAGCAAGATCAGGATATTGAAAACGCGCTACCAATATGGCTGCATTGAGCAGGTCCTGGTAAGGACTTTTATTCCAGCTTTCAAACTCTTCGGTGAGGTCCCTGTAGTGCAGGCGGTGTATGAGCAGCTCTATTCTTTCCTGGATGTCTTCGCTTGGGGTATTTTCCCAGAGATTTTCAAGGTTCGGGATAATGCCTCTTCCATAATCCATGATCTTTCCTGATACCACACCAAACACTTCTTCATCAGGATCATCGATCAAATGAAATAAGGCTTTTATTTCTTTATTTTCCTGCATATATAAATTACTTAGAGATAAGACTGTTCTACTTACGAAAGTCAATATCCGCTAAGTTTTAAAATTTTGATAAAACCAATTTTCCACATATACACAATTACCCCTTCTTTCTTCCCCTGCGCGGTACTTTCTTCGGGGGATTGGCCTTGAGCTCTTCGATGGTTTTTTTCACTTCATCAATGGTAAGGTCTGCTGCGCGTTCCTGCTGTTCTTTAGAAAGCTTGTAGTTACGCAGGCCCTGCTTAATATAAGGTCCGTAAGGTCCGCGCAACAACTGTATCTTCTCTTTCTCAAATATCTTGATGGTGCGCTCTTCCTTTGCTTTTCGTTTTTCTGCTATGATAGGGTTGGCTTCTTCCAGCGAAATGCTGTAAGGGTCAAACTCTTTACCAAGCGAATAGAACTTACCATCGTGCGCTATGTACGGACCAAACCTGCCTATGTTCACAGCCACATCTTTGTCTTCAAACGTACCAAGGGTCCTTGGTAATCTAAACAATTCCATTGCCTCGTCAAAACTGATGGTTTCTATGCTTTGAGTGTTCTTGAGCTTTGCAAAACGGGGTTTTTCTTCATCATTCACATCCCCGATCTGTACCATGGGCCCATACCTTCCCATCCTGGCAATCACTTTCTTTCCCGATTCGGGATCAACGCCCAATTCACGTTCGCCTTTAATGCGCTCTGCATTTTCGATGGTGTTCTCCACATCCTTTTTAAAAGGAATATAAAAATCATCGATCATGGAACTCCACTTCATCTTGCCGCTGGCCACTTCATCAAACTCCTGCTCAATGCGGGCGGTGAAGTTGTAATCCATGATGTCATCAAAGTACATCTTCAGAAAATCTGTTACTACCAGACCCAGATCGGTAGGGAATAATTTTGATTTTTCTGCGCCGGTATTTTCCTGGTCGGTTTGTTTGGAAATATTATCGTCCTTCAATTCCAGTATCCTGAAATCTCTTTTCACACCGTCTTTGTCGCGTTTCTCCACATACCCGCGCTTGAGCACAGTTGAAATAGTAGGCGCATACGTAGAAGGCCGGCCAATGCCAAGCTCTTCCAGCTTTTTTACCAATGATGCTTCCGTATAGCGTGGAAATGCACGGGTAAAACGCTCAACTGCGCGCATCACCTGCAAAGGCAATTGCTGGCCAACAGCAAGCGGCGGCAGCATGCCTTCGTTTGCTTCCTCTTCGCTCATATCTTCCTCATCACTGTCTTCGCGGTATGCTTTCAGAAAACCATCGAACTTCAATACTTCGCCTTGTGCGCTGAGCTCTTCTTTATTGGTAGATATCTGGATCTTTGCAACGGTCTTTTCCAGTTCCGCATCGGCCATCTGGCTGGCCATGGTTCTTTTCCAGATCAGTTCGTACAGTTTGCGGGTGTCGGGTTCTTCAACGCCCAGCCTTTGCATAAAGGTTGGACGGATGGCTTCGTGCGCTTCCTGCGCCGATTCATTCTTATTCTTATAACGGCGTTGCTGTACATAGCGTTCGCCATATTGTGAGGTTACCTGGTTGCGGATGTCGTCCATGGCAGTATCGCTGAGGCTCACACTGTCCGTACGCATGTAAGTGATATTACCACTTTCATATAGCTTCTGCGCAAGCACCATGGTTCTGCTAACTGAATAGCCCAGCTTGCGGCTGGCTTCCTGCTGCAGGGTAGAAGTTGTAAATGGAGCTGCCGGCGATTTCTTTGCAGGCTTAACCTGGATGTCTGCAACCTTATAATCGGCTTTAATACAGCTTTGCAAAAAGCTTTCAGCTGAATCGGAAGTTGAATATTTTTTCCCTTCGGCTTTGAAGGTCACGCTTTTACCAGAAATATCTTTGGCCGCAAAGAGGGCTTCTACCTTGAAGCTGCTCACCGGAACAAAGGCATTGATCTCCCTTTCACGCTCGGCTATCAATCTTACAGCTACGCTTTGCACACGGCCTGCGCTCAGGTTATTCTTCATGCTCATCTTGCGCCAGAGCACGGGGCTCAGCTCAAAACCCACGATACGGTCCAGCACGCGTCTTGCCTGCTGCGCATTCACCAGGTTCATATTTACCGTGCGGGGATTCTTAACTGCTTTTTGAATGGCAGGCTTGGTGATCTCATGAAAAACAATGCGCTTGGTCTTAACAGGGTCCAATCCCAGCACTTCACACAAATGCCAGCTAATGGCCTCACCTTCACGGTCCTCATCCGTTGCCAGCCATACTTCTTCGCTTTTCTTAGCCATGCTTTTCAGCTCCTTCACCACTTTTTCCTTATCGGCAGGCACAATATAGCGGGGGTGATAATTATTCTTTATGTCGATGCCCATATCGTCCTTTTCCAGGTCGCGGATATGGCCATAACAGCTCCTCACCTCGAAATCCTCGCCCAGGATCTTTTCGATGGTTTTAGCTTTTGCCGGGGACTCAACTATCAGTAGATTTTTTGCCATAGGACTTCATCAACCCATTTCTACGGGGCGTGCAATTTTACAGTATAACGCTTAAAGTAAAAAATTGGTGCTATCCGGTGTGGTAGTCGTATATTGTCAGTTAACGATCTTATTCATCATGCAAAGCCGTTCAGGTTACGCCAGACACAAGGGAAGAATCACAAAGCTACTCTTCTTTCTTCCAATGTGGACCTCGCGGTTTTAGCGTCAAATAAATTGCAGATAAATCCGATTCATCCATTCAGAATGAATGATTTAAGCAATTATAGAATTTACCCCCTTAGCGAAAGTGCAGCGGTCATAGACCTCGGCAATGCTATTGATGAAAGGATGAATGACAAGGTGCTGGCCATGCATCAGTGGCTCAAAGAACATCCGTTTACCGGGCTTAAAGACATGGTCGCGGCCTACAGTTCCCTCACCGTTTTATACGACCCTCTTATTATTTATAACAGGCTCCAGCCAAACTCAACCGTATTCGATCTTGTAAAAGAAAGGCTTGAAGATGCTTTTCAAGCGAACGGACAATTTATACC
>JBAVMD010000910.1:0-3381 GCA_049689695.1 Chitinophagaceae bacterium
GAAAGGTAAATTAAATTTGAAAGTGTCCTTCCCGCCGCCTACCTTTGCACGCTAAATTTTCGTGCCTACGCATGATATTAAACCTGGTGCCGTAAGATCAGGTTTGTATCGGACCCCTTCCGTAGCAACACTCACCGGCATACCATTTGGTATCATGTGGACACGATTTTAAACATAGTTTCCGCATGAAGTTATCCCAGTTCAAATTCGACCTGCCTCTTAATCTTATTGCCCAACATCCTACTAAAAAACGTGAAGATGCAAGAATGATGGTTGTTCACCGCCAGACAGGGCTGATTGAGAACAAGCATTTCCGTGACATCCTCGATTATTTTGACGACAAGGATGTTTTCGTAGTAAATAACACCAAAGTTTTTCCCGCAAGAATGTATGGGCGCAAAGAGAAAACCGGTGCCAAGATTGAAGTATTCCTGCTGCGTGAGCTGAATAAGCCTAACCGCCTCTGGGATGTAATTGTAGATCCCGCCCGTAAGATCAGGGTAGGAAATAAATTGTATTTCGGTGAGAATGATGAGCTGGTAGCAGAAGTAATTGACAATACCACGAGCCGCGGCCGTACCATCCGCTTTTTATGGGATGGCACAGACGAAGAATTCCGCCAGATGCTGGAATTTCTGGGTGAAACACCCCTTCCCAAATACATCAAGCGCAAGCCCGATGAAGAAGATAAAGAGCGCTACCAGACTGTATACGCCAAGCACGAAGGCGCGGTGGCTGCTCCTACAGCCGGACTGCATTTCAGCGTTGAGCTGATCAAGCGTCTTGAGATCAAAGGCATTCGCTTCGCGGAAGTGACACTTCATACAGGCCTTGGCACTTTCCGCCCAATCGAGGTAGAAGACCTGAGCAAGCATAAGATGGATGCCGAGTATTACCGTATTGAAGAAACAGCCTGCAAGATCGTGAACAAGGGCAAAATAGAAGGACGCCGCATCTGCTCCGTAGGCACTACGACCATGCGCGGTCTGGAATCCTCTTTCACCGCTGAGAAATTATTAAAGCCTTCCGAAGGCTGGACCAATATTTTCATTCACCCGCCTTATAATTTCAATGTGGCCGATGCATTGGTGACCAACCTGCACCTGCCCAAGACAAGCCTGCTCATCATGACCTGCGCCTTTGCCGGTTACGACCTGGCCATTGAAGCTTATAAGAAAGCTATTAAGGACAAGTACAGGTTCTTTAGCTATGGAGATGCTATGCTTGTTATTTAACGGAGTTAAATAACAAGGCACAAGAAGCAAGGGACAAGGCACAAGGTACAAGAAGCAAGATAAGATTCAAGGGGTAACAGCGTAACGTTGTTACCCTTTTTCTTTCCTTGCTTCTTGTACCTTGTTCCTTGTCCCTTGTCCCTTGATTCTTGTGCCTTATCTAATGCACTTCATGCATTAGATCCCCCAATTCATTCACCTCCACATTGCTCACCAGTTAGTTACCCGATACTTTGCAGCATGATCAGTTATTGGTCAAACAAAAAACCTTCAGTCATGCGTATATCTATCCTCTTCCTTTCAACACTTACGGCAACAACAGTTGCTATGTTGCTTAGCTTCACCAGCCCTGTTACAGGGAGTAAAAGCTATACAGGTACGATTGGTTGCGCACCGGTAAGCAAAAGCAAACCGGCACCAATGGAAAAGTCCCAGGTGGTAGTGCCTGCACAATGGTTTGTGGACAAGAATATGTCTGACAATGACCTCACGTCTAACCCGGAGTACCTGAAATCGGCAAGTCCGTCAGAAAATGACGTTCCTGCTTCGGGAATACAGGAATTGAAATGATTTAAATATCCATTGCAATTCATCCCCGGTTTCATCCAGTTCATACCGGCCTGCCCTCAACTCATCCGTACCCCCCGGAGATAAAATCAATAAAAGGGGTAATTTGTAATAGGATATGAAACTCAGATTGCCATACTACAGCAGCAAGGATTACCAGGTTTTGGCAATGATGATCCTGCCCATCACGCTCATCATTAACAGCGCGGTATTCGGCCTGCGTTATTTCACTGAATGGAAAGTGTTTGTATTAGCCACCCTGTTAAGCGGAATAGCTTTCGCATTTTACTTCACTTTGTGCGGCGCAATAGCGGTAATGATGAAGAGACGCTTTCCGGATGAGGAACAAACAAGCACAAAGCTCTCCTTAATGATAGGCAGCTTTATTGTAATGACAGGGCTCTTTCTTTTACTGCTTTTCAGAGGATACGAAAACCTGCCTTTCCTCGATTATAGTTTTAACGAACATGGATTTATATGGGCCTACATCGGCTTAGGTATAGCCAATATTTTTTTTACTTTTTTATTCGAAGGCATTGCGCGATACGAGGCCTGGAAAAGCAGTATGCATGAAACAGAGCAACTGAAAAAATCTTACCGCCAGAGCCAGCTGCAGGCTTTAAAAAGCCAGGTGAACCCGCATTTTTTATTCAACAGCCTGAACTCTTTATCATGCCTGATCAATGAAGAGGGCGATGATGCAGAAAAATTCCTGGATGAAATGAGCAAGGTATACCGGTACATGCTTCGTACAGATGAGCAATTGGCAACACTGCAAACAGAACTGAAATTCCTTGACTCTTACCTGCACCTGCTTACCACCCGCTATGGCGATGGAATGCAGGTATATGTAAATGTTGATGATGAAGATAAAACCAAATGCGTACCGCCGCTTACCCTGCAGATACTTATTGAAAATGCATTTACGCAAAACTCCATCAGCAGAAGCAGCCCGCTTGTTATTAGCATAACTTCTGAAAAAGAAGCAATAGTGGTGAGCAACAATATACAGCCCCGCGTAGTAACTGAAACCGTGGATCATGAAGGCGGATTGGATAACCTTGTAAGAAAATATGAGCTGTTGAATCAGCCAAAGGTGATCATTACCGAAGGAAAAGCAGAACGCAGCATTCGCGTACCGCTTATACCCAGGGAAAAGGAGGTGGCAATATGAAACCCTGGAAAAAAATAACGCGCCTGCAATTGTATTCGTTCATGTACAGTATGCCCATTATAGACCTGGTGCTCAATTACATTCTGTACGATGACCGGCTGTTTCGCGACCTGAAGATCTGGTTCATTTCTTTTCCGCTGATATTCCTGCTTGGCATGGGCTCCTGGAGAGGGCATATTTACATTGGCAACTGGATAAAGTACAGCTATCCCGAGCTTAACCAGACAAGGAAAAGAATTTTGTTGCAGATATTCTGTGTAATGCCTTTCATGTCTTTTTCGGTAACGTTGATTTTTTTATTGTATGATGCATTAGGCGTGTTGGGATATACATTCAATTACGATGATTTTAAAATGGGCCTGCTCGTTGGCTTTTGTGTGAATGTGATCTTTGAAACTTTATACG
>JBAVMD010000911.1:0-5804 GCA_049689695.1 Chitinophagaceae bacterium
TTGCAGAACTCCTCGGCGGAACCATCGAACTGGAGAGCCTGCCCGGAAGAGGAAGTACTTTCACGCTCTACGTTCCTTTGGAATATGTTGCAGGCGGTATCGTTTCAAAAGAAACTTCAGACAATATCAAGCAACTGGAACTGGAAGCGGGCAATGAAGGCATCGACAACCTGCTCAACTCCATCCAGATGGCGGATGAGCATGGCGAAAGCAAGAACCTGCACATTGTGAGCGAGATGATCAATGAGACAGGTGATGACCGCAATAATGTTCAGCCCAACGATAAGCTGGTACTGGTTGTAGAAGATGACCTTCGGTTTGGCAAGATCATTATCGAAAAAGCGCATGAGGTAGGTTTAAAAGCGGTGGTGGCCACTACGTACATAGAAGTATTTGATTTCATCAACCGCTTTGCGCCGATCGCCATAACGCTTGATGTGAAACTGCCTGATACAAGCGGCTGGAAAGTACTGGACCTGCTTCGCAACGACCTCAATTACCGTCATATTCCAATTCATCTCATTTCAGGAGAGGAGAACCGCACACTGGCTTTAAGACGCGGCGCAAGAAGCTTTTTATTAAAACCGCTGGAGAATGAAGCTTTGAATGAATTGTTTGAAGACATTATCAACTTCAATAAAAAAGAACGGAAACGCGTTCTTATAGTTGAAGACAATGAACTGGATTCTTCGCAGATCGCAAAAGTGCTGTCAGGAGAAAATGTGCATGTGGATATAGCGGAAACCGGCAGGAAAGCGCTTGAGTTGTTGCAGAGTGAAATGTTCGATTGTGTGATCCTGGATTATACCATGCCGGATATCTCCGGTTCGGACCTCGTAAATAAAGTGGGTGAGACCAAGCATAAGCTGACGCCGGTTATCGTTTATTCAGCAAAAGATTTTACAAAGACCGAGCTGAATCTTTTACATCGCCACTCGAACAGCGTACTGCTTAAGGGCGTAAATTCGCTGGAGCAGTTGTTGGAAGAAACGGTATTACACCTGCACATTAATCACAAAGACCTGGCGCAGGAGAAGAGAAAAGTGATAGAGAACAACAGGTTGAAGCAGGATATCCTGACTAATAAGAACGTGCTGGTAGTGGATGATGATGTGCGCAACCTTTTCGCCCTCACAACTGTTTTTGAAAGATACAACGTGAACGTGATCACAGCGGAGAGCGGCAAGGAAGCCATCAGCATTCTGAACGACGATAACCAGAAGATTGATATGGTGTTGATGGACATCATGATGCCTGAGATGGATGGTTACGAAACCACTCAGAAGATCAGGCGGGAACATAAGAACAGCACGCTGCCGATCATTGCGGTTACAGCCAAGGCCATGAAGGGCGACAGGCAAAAGTGTATCGAGGCCGGAGCATCGGATTATATTACAAAGCCTTTGAAAATAGATCAGTTACTGTCATTGATGCGCGTATGGTTCTATAAATAAATAATATTGATGCAACCGAAGATCCTTTTGGTAGACGACAGGGAAGACAATTTGCTATCCATTGAAACGATCCTTGAACAGGACGGTTACAAGTTCGTGAAAGCTACTTCGGGCCGGCAGGCATTGAAAATACTGTTGACCGAGTTTGATTTTGCGCTTATCCTGATGGATGTAAAAATGCCCAACCTGAACGGGTTTGAAACGGCTTCGCTTATTTATGAGCGTGAGAAGCTGAAGCATATTCCCATCGTATTCATCACTGCCAACAATTACGGAGAAGAGAATATTTATAAAGGATATCGTACGGGAGCAGTGGATTACATTTATAAACCAATCAACCCGGAGTTGTTGCGCGCCAAAGTAGGCGTGTTTGTAGACCTGTACCAGAAAACGCATCGCCTGGTAATGCAGGAGCAGAAACTGGTAGCCATTAATAAGAACCTGCAGATAGAGATACAGGAAAGAAAGATGACTGAGGATAAGATCAAGGAGCTGAACCGTCAGTTGCTGGAGAATATTGCACGGCTTGAATCTGCCAACAAAGACCTTGACCGTTTTGCATTCATGGCCAGTCACGATCTGCAGGAGCCACTGCGGAAGATCAGGATATTCAGCGACCTGCTGTTTGTGAAGTATAAGAATATCATGGACGATGATGGAAAGATGAACATCGTGCGCATCCAGGGCGCGGCCGAGCGCATGCAGGCATTGATCAAAGACATTCTAACTTTCTCGAAGATCTCGATAGAAAAAGGTTCGTTTGTAAAGACCAGCCTGAACACGGTAGTTGAAGAAGTGCTGGGCGAACTGGACACGATGGTGCAGGAAAAGAATGCAAAAGTGATAGTCGACAAATTGCCCATGCTTCATGTAAACCCAGGTTTAATAAGGCCGCTGTTTTACAATCTGATCAGCAATTCACTCAAATACAGCAAGAAGAATGTGCCGCCTGTAGTGAACATCAAAGCAGAAATGCCTGCCGGTGAAGAAAAAAGCAAGCAGCCGATCGATATCAAGCTTTGCAGGATTTACATCCAGGACAACGGCATTGGTTTCGATCAGAAATATTCTGAAGAGATATTCGGCATGTTCAAACGGCTTCACTTAAATACGGAATATGAAGGAACAGGCATTGGTCTTGCACTCTGCAAAAAAATAGTGGAAGAGCACAATGGATATATTTCTGCCAAAAGCAAATTAAATGAAGGAAGCACTTTCATTATTTCGCTGCCGGTAAAACAGCCGGAGGCCGTGGAGAAAGTTACTGAGGAAGTAAAACAGCATTGATAAGTTTTTATGAGTGTAAAGCTAGCCCGCTATGATGCAGGCTGGCTTTTTTGTTTGTACAAGTCGATGCCCACCAGCAGTATCCAGAGCACAATGCTGCCCGCAAACAAGCGAAAGCCCAGTAGTGTATTCACACCAACAGTTGTAATGATCAACGCTACAATGCATAGGGCAATGCCAATCCAGCCAATCCATGCCGCCAGTTTCCTTGTACGCAAAATTGCAATTGACCAGCACAGCATGGCAAGGCTGAACCCACCGGTGTAGATGTAATCGAAAGCATGATTTATTGCGAAACTATACCTCAGGATCGGCCTGATGCTGTTGAGAGTTTCCGGGTCGGCATCTTTGTAATGCTGTAAGAAAAAAGGCATCACCAATCCGTTCGTGGCTGCCGCTATCATTACTGCTATAATTCCTAAAGATATCATTGCAAACCCTAGCATCGAAGTAAAATGCTCCGTCCCTATTTTTCGGGTTAGTCCCCAAAACCCGATCCATCCAAAAGGCAGAGAAAGAATGGCGATGGCGTGTGTGATGATGATCCGGTTAGAGATCCTGATCAGGTGTTCAACGCTTCCACCGGCTGGGTGGAGTACCATAGTAAACACCATTAAAATGGTAAATATGATCAGGGCAAGGCCGGCTTTTTTTTCGAATGATGCGTTCATGCAGCAAACATAGGGGGCATCACGGGGGTCCGCCTTGACGAAAATCAAGAACTGATCTTTTTGCGGATACGACTTAAGGTTTCAGGCGTCATGCCCAGGTAAGAGGCGATGTGCTTCAGGGGAAAATGTTGCAATAGCTCCGGCTTGATGGCAAGCAGGCGTTCATACTTTTGTTCGGGTGTGAGGCGGTTATGCTGGAAATCCTGGTTTTGTATCGCCTGTTCAAAAATGCGCCCGAGCCGGAAGAAGCCGTCGGATACTTTTACCAGTTCATGAAAATCATTTCCGCCCAGGCTGAACACTTCACTGTCTGTAACCGCCTGGATATTATTTTCTGAAGGCTGCTGCGTCATAAAGCTTTTGTATTCGAACAGCCATTCGTTCGGGATGAAGAGGTTGAGCGTGGATTCTTCTCCATTTTCCTGTACGGTATAATGGCGAAAGCTGCCGTGGTTGACAAAATAAAAACTTCGGCAAACCTGTCCTTCCTTAATAAGCAACTCATCTTTTTTAAGGTTCAGCACATTCAGGCGTTGCAATATCATGTCAATATGTTCCTGCGAAAAATTGCCGAACCTTTTAATGGATGCTGTAATGTGTTGGAACATAGATTTGATTTCACCAGGTATGATGCCGCAAATGGAATGGAACTATTCAAAATTACGGGAAAAGACCAAGGCGTATACTACGACCTCCCCGGTATCATTCAGATTTACTTCGCAGGAATGCATTTATTTATACTTTTGGAAAGCTCAGGATCAACAATTTTCATATAACCTATGCTTGCAAAAATCAATACTGATCGGCTTACGCTGGACCTTGTAACAATCAACGACCATGCTTTTATGCGTGAGCTTGTAAACTCAAAAGGCTGGCTTGAATTTATCGGCGACAGAAAAGTTCATTCAATCGAAGACGCTGTTGCATATATTGAAAAGATCAGGAATACACCAAACTTTTTCTACTGGGTAGTGCGTGAAAAAGATACGAACACTCCTGTCGGCATTATATCTTTTCTTAAAAGAGTTTATCTGGAACATTTCGATATTGGTTTTGCATTTTTGCCTGCCTGGCAGGGTAAAGGCTATGCGTATGAAGCAGCGAACGAAGTTTTATCTGTGGCAAAACAACTCCCCGAATATCCCGTTATTCTCGCTACAACTATTCCGGGGAATGTAGATTCAATCAGGTTGCTTAAAAAGCTGGGCTTGTTTTTTTTTAAAGAAATTGAGGTTGAAAAAACAAACCTCCATATCTATTCAACGGCAGTGACGAATGGTTAGAGTGCGGAAACAAGTATGATATTATCAATCCCACCAATAGAACCATAGCTTAAAAGGATCGGTTGCCAGCAGTATAATGTCTGATATAACGGCTATTGCTCCTAACCAGGTATAAATTGAAGCGGTAATTCTCCTGGATGCAAGTATGATTATTAATAATATCGGCCAGAGGAATGTGAATAAAACAATGAATTCAGTGAGATAATCGAGAAGATCATAAAAAGCAGGGGTGTGCATATCGTCGTACTCAGTTCTGTATTGAATGATCTTTCCAAGATAGATATAGCTTCTCAGCACGAATAAGAGCATGCTTAAACTGGCTATGGCAAATAGTGCAGTAGTTATCTTATAAAAAATAACGATGAATTTCACAGCCTGGGTTTGCCGCAAAGAAACAAAATAGTTACTCATTACAACATTATTGCCCCTGAATGCCGTTTCTGTATTGCGATGGGTTCATTTTGTATTTCTGTTTGAACGCTGTAGCAAAATGCTCGGCGCTGTTAAAGCCTGATGCTAAAGAAACCTGCGCCACCGGGATGGAAGTGTTTTTCAAAAGCATTTCGCTGTGCTTCAGTCTCACGTTCAGAAGGTATTGATGCGGCGAGTAAGTAGTGAATTCTTTAAATATCCTGCTGAAATGAAACGGGCTTACACAGGCATAAGAAGATATCTCGTGGAGAGAAATGTCGTTCGAAAAATTGTCGTTAATGTATTCCCTGGCGCGTTCAATAGTGGCCAGATGGAATTTTTTATAGGATGCGTTTAATTTTTTATCGATAGAGAGCTCCGTAAAAGAAGCAACTATTTGCTTCAGTATCTCAAGTACAAGATTATCCATTTCCAATTTGCCTGCATGGCCCGCCTTCTTAAGAACCCGGTAATGGAGATAATCTGTTTCCGGCGTTGATTTCAAAAGCAGGGAGAGAAGATTGTCGTTAGAAAAAAAGAAAGAATGTTTCAGGTTGAGGTCATCTATAAAATACCGGTAAAAGCTTTCCGTAAAATTGAAGATCGAGCAATGCCCGGCAGAAGGACGAAGGCTGTATTCATAATTCGGCTTGTCTATAACAATATGACCGGTATGCATATTGTAAGAATTCTTTGCC
>JBAVMD010000912.1:0-2135 GCA_049689695.1 Chitinophagaceae bacterium
ACATCCAGCGCAGCAGAACCGCAATAAATATTCATAGATTCAATTCCTGCTTTCATAGTTAGCTGTAAATTATTTTTTCAGAATTATTGATGTATTAATACCTCCAAAGCCAAAACTGTTATTGATCGCATAATTTATTTCTGCAGGCTGCGCAACATCCCTTATCCAATTAATATCTTCTGAAATAGGGTTAATAAGATTATGGCTCTGATGCATGAAATTGTTTTCCATTTGAATTAAACTGGCAATACATTCCACTAAGCCGGCTGCGGATAATCCATGTCCAATGAGCGATTTAGTGCTGTTGGCATTTACTCCCTTAAGACCAGCGCCCAATAATGCACTTACTTCCGTTTCATCGCCAATTTTAGAAGCTGTGCCATGCGTATTTACATAATTCACCTGCTTTGGTGTTATTTGTGCATGCCTCATGGCCGCTTGCATAGCTTTTTGTTCACCCTGCACAGATGGATTGGGATTTCTATTGGCATCCAGGCTGACACCATAACCAGCAATTGTTCCGTGAGTGCGTATCCCTCTTTTTGCTGCATGTTTTGCTGATTCAATGATCAGGCATCCTGCAGATTGTCCATATACAAATCCACGATGCCCTGTGTCGAAAGGCCTGCATAACTCCGATGGACCAGCGCCATCGGTCATTTGCGCCATGGCGCCTAAGGATATAAATCCCTGGAATTCGTATACAGACAGTTCCATCAGCGGGGCCAATACTAAAACAACATCGTATTCACTACTTGATATCAGACGATGCCCCTGTATAATAGCCATGTTCCCGCTGGCTGAAGCCGCTCCCGTTACAAATCCTTCTCCTTTTACAGATAAGAGCTCAGACAATACGCCTATAATATCGGAATCAAAAAAGCTGAATCCATATTGAGGCGGCAAAAACTGCAGCTTCCCGCGGTATTTTTCCTGGGTAGAATATAATGAAGCTTGCTGTGTATTTGTTCCTGCCGATACAATAGCCACTCTTTCCAGGTCGATGCCGGGTTTGTTCAGACCTGCATTTGCCCAGGCTTCAAGCGCGCAAAAAACACCATACGATACGCCTGGCGATATATTCCTTAGCCGCTTTGCTTTATTAATTAATTCTTCTTCAAGATGTAATCCGGAAACCCGCTGCTGAAAATCAAATTCTTCTGTTTTGCCGATAGGGAATTTGTATGCATCATTGTTATGCACTATTTCAAGGCAGGAGAAATTTGTCCTGCCTTCTCTTAACGCTGCAGCAAATTGTTCGACGCCTACCCCGGTGGGAGTAATTACACCCATGCCTGTTACTGCTACAGTATGATTTGCCATTTCCATTTTAGAAAACTATTGCTGTTATGATAACCTTTTCTCTAATATTAAATCTGCAAGCTGATTAATGGTCTGTGCGCTTACAAACTCGATCCTGGGTACATTTAATTCCATGCGTTCAAGTGTCAGCATTATTAATTCGCCTCTATCAATAGAGTTTGCTCCAAGGTCAACAAAACTATCATCCAGAGAAATAGTCTCTTTGCTTAATTCCGGGATGATCTCTAATAAATTTCCTTTGATCAATTCGACAACTTCATTTTTCATTTTATGTATGTTTTAGTTTAACTGTTTTTAATTGATCATGGTATTGAATGTGTGCTCAAATATTTTCGAGGCTTCATTCATCATCTTTATACCAATTTGATCCACATGACGGTTTTTCCAACTTTCAAGCTCAGTCCCTTTTACCCATTGATTAAAGGACCCAAGCGCAGGCCCGGTATGCACCTGGAAGTTTACCCGGTCATCCGTATTTCCATCAAATGCCAGTTTAGTGCTATAATGAAAATACCATCTGAAAACCAGGGCCATTTTATTCTTGCCATTCATTTCTGCATGTGATATGATAGAATGCCCTCCCTGGTTTTGCAGGTATTCCTTTGTTTCTTCCCACACGCTGCTTATAGATCTTTTAAAATAATTATCTTCTATCTGCCTGATTATTTTATCAGGAATTTCATCCAGGGAATTATACTGGTTATACAGTGCAAACAATTTATTGGCCCTGGCGGGAAATAGCACTGTTTTTTTCAGCACCTGCACTTTAGCGCCAATCTCGAACATATCACCGGCAGGCGCATAGTCCGTAT
>JBAVMD010000913.1:0-5022 GCA_049689695.1 Chitinophagaceae bacterium
GGGGCAAGATTATTTTTTTATCACGGATATTTTTTAGATTTGTCTAAATTTTTATTTAGGCGCATATAAATTGTATGAAGTATTCTGCCAGTAAAGAGAATTATTTAAAAGCCATTTTTCACCTGCAGTCGCAGGATGGAATGGTCACTACCAATGAACTGGCAGACGAGCTGCAAACCCGTGCTGCATCTGTGACCGATATGCTTAAAAAGCTGAAGGAACAGAAGTTGCTCATCTACGAAAAGTACAAAGGATTCAGGCTAAGTGCAGAAGGCCGCAAAGTTGCGTTGCAGACCATTCGCAAGCACAGGCTCTGGGAATACTTCCTGGTGCAGAAGCTGCAATTTGGCTGGGATGAGGTGCATGAGATTGCGGAAGAGCTGGAACACATCAGCAGTAAAAAGCTCATCGACCGCCTTGACGAATACCTTGATTTCCCCAAGGCCGACCCGCATGGCGACCCCATTCCGGACAGCAATGGGAAATTTGAGCGGGTGGAGCAGGTAAGCCTGCTGGACCTGCCCCTGAACCAATGGGCAGAGATCAGCGGCGTCACCAATCAATCCACCGAAATACTGGAGCTTCTCCGCCATAAGAATCTCGCAATCGGTACCCGCCTCGAAGTAAAAAAGAAGTTTTCTTTCGATAACTCACTGGAAGTAAGATTAAAAAATCAGCCGCCTGTAACCATCAGCGTGGAAGTAGCTAAAAACATTTTTGTAAAGTATGATCAACAGAACTAACTCCGATACCTCATTAAGCGAGGTGCATGAATCGGTACACATCAGGAAGGGAGGCGGTTGGAAAAAAGTGCTGGCGTTCTTCGGGCCGGCTTACCTGGTGAGCGTAGGCTATATGGACCCCGGCAACTGGGCTACGGACCTCGCAGGCGGCAGCAAGTTCGGGTATACGCTTATCTGGGTGCTGCTCATGAGCAATATCATGGCGCTGCTGCTGCAAAGCCTGTCGGCAAGATTGGGCATTGTCCGCGGCAGGGACCTCGCCCAGGCCAACCGTGAAACTTATCCTAAGTCCGTCAACTTTTTTTTATACATCCTGGCAGAAGTGGCCATTGCTGCAACAGACCTGGCAGAAGTACTGGGAATGGCCATCGGTATTCACCTGCTTACCGGTATCCCGCTTATCTGGGGCGTGGGCATTACCGTACTCGACACTTTCCTGCTGCTGTTCCTGCAAAGGTTGGGCATGCGTAAAATGGAAGCATTCATCATCGCCCTGGTTGCTATAGTGGCTGTTTCATTTTTAGTGGAGATCATACTTGCCAAACCGGCATTGGGAGAAATTGCCACCGGTTTCGTGCCGCGCTTTGCAAATGAAGAAGCGCTTTACATCGCCATCGGCATCATAGGCGCCACTGTTATGCCGCACAATCTTTATCTGCATTCGGCCCTGGTGCAAACGAGAAAGATACAACGAACACCTGCGGGCATCAAGCAGGCGATTAAATGGAACCTTATAGACTCTACTGTTGCGCTGAACATTGCCTTCCTGGTAAATGCAGCCATACTGATACTTGCAGCTACGGTATTTTTTAAAACCGGCCGCACGGATGTGGCGCAGATAAAGGATGCGCACCAATTGCTGGAGCCGCTGCTTGGTTCAACAGTGGCCCCTACGCTTTTTGCAATAGCGCTGATAGCGGCCGGGCAAAGCTCTACCATTACCGGTACGCTGGCAGGGCAGATCGTGATGGAAGGATACCTGAGACTGCGCATCAACCCCTGGATCAGGAGATTGCTCACGCGCCTGCTGGCTATTGTTCCCGCAGTGCTGGTGATCTATTTATTCGGCGACAATGAGGTAGACAGCCTGCTGGTACTGAGCCAGGTGATCCTGAGTATGCAACTGGGCTTCGCCATTATACCACTGATACATTTTGTAAGCGATAAAAAAACGATGGGCCAGTACGCCATCAAACCCTGGGTGCAAATATTTGCATGGCTCATTGCATGCGTTCTGGTATACCTCAACATCAGGATGGTAATGAACGAGGCAAGTGATTTTTTCACTACATCAGACAGCGTTTTCTGGAAGGTAGTAATAGCCGGGGGCGGCCTTATATTTTTGTTGCTGCTGTTATATACCGTGATCTATCCATTGGTGGTTAAAAAGAAGAAATCCGTTTCCATTCATGTGCATGGAGATGCCAAGGAACTGCAAACACTGCAGGCGCCTGTTTATAAAAAGATCGCAGTGGCGCTTGACTTCAGTGCAAAAGACCAGGTGGTGCTTTCGCATGCTATCGGCCAGGGACAGCCGCAAACTACTTACATGCTCATTCACATAGTGGAAAGCGCATCGGCCAGGATGCTGGGAAGCGAAAGCGCAGACTACGAAACGGAGCGGGATACGGAACGTTTGGAATTTTATATTTCGCAATTGAAGCAGAACGGACTGCAGGCAGTGGCGCGGTTAGGGTTTAAAGAGCGTGCAAAGGAAATTGCCCGGTTGGTTAGGGAAGAAAATGCAGACCTGCTGGTGATCGGCGCGCATGGACACAGCGGATTGAAAGACTGGATATATGGCGAAACGATCAATTCAGTAAGGCATGAGTTGAAGGTGCCGGTGTTAGTGGTAAATGTTTAATTAGCAAATATGAAAATGGCTCAATTGCTCAATTAACAGCAATTGAGCCATTTTCACATTTTCGAATTTGCTAATTCTCTCTTTTCTTCCTCAACAAATGCTTCAGCCTGCTGAAAGTTTCAGGCTTAATGTTCAGGTATGATGCAAGGTATTTCTGCGGCACGCGCTGCAGCATGTGCGGGTGCGAAGTGATGTAATCCAGGAAAGTTTCACGGGTGGATTTTTTCAGCAGCTGGAAATAGCGGCGGTCTTTAATGATGAACATTTCCGTTACGAAAAGCCGGCCCAGTTGCTCTGCGGCAGGGAATTTGTCGAAAAGCTCCTGCAGTTTCTGGTAACTGATGCATACAAACAAGGTAGCTTCTATAGTTTCTACGATCACATTGGAAGGCTTGCGGCCGTGAAACGACATCTCTGCATGTATCATGTGGCCTTCGGGCGCTATCTGCATGGTAACCTCGCTATTGGCCAGTTTTACATATTTGCGGGCAAGGCCGGTAACTACGATGTTGATGTATTCTTCCTGCTCGCCGGCCTGGGTCACTATTTGTTTTTTACCGAACGACCTCAATTCAAAATAAAGTTTCCAGGTCTTGAACTCTTCATTACTCAAGGGTATGAAACGTTGAATGAAGCGCTGCAGCAACCCCCATGCTTCCGCATCTTTCTTAACAACTTTTGTCTGAATCATACACTGGGTTCCGGAATTGGTTTTAAATGATGTTTCAACCTGCTGAAGGTTTCGGGTTTTATATTGAGGTAAGAAGCGATGTATTTCTGTGGAACACGTTGCAGTAACCGGGGTTGCTCCCTGATGAATTTCATGAACCGCTGTTTTACATCGAAACAGATATGGTCCTGCTCCCACTGTTCTTTTTGCAGGTAAAGATCTGTAATGATGAGCCTGCCGAGTCGCGGCATGGATGGAAGCTTTACATAAAGCTTATCCAGCGATTCTTTTGACAGCGATACAATGGTAACGGGTTCCAGTGTTTCTATGGTGTATTGGGAAGGAGTTTGCGAAAGAAAGGAAACAGATGAGCTGATAAGACACCCTTCATCCGCCAATTGGGTGATCACCTCCTCGCTGCCTTTGTAAAAGAATTTTCGAAGGACCCCCTTAAGCACCAGGTTGAGATTTTGCTCATGTTCCCCCTCCCTGATCAATACGGCGCGCTTGGGAAAATGCCTCACTTGCAGGTGAGTTGCAATTTCTACTAATTCTTCATCGGCAAGGTTCAGGTAGCGGTTTACAAATTGCCTTAACACAGCTTCCATGAGTGCAAGTTATTATTTTACCGGTTGCGGCTGAAAGCGTTAACGGCTTATTAGTAATATCCTAAAATACACCGTTTGGCCTTCAAAATACAAAAAGCGGTTATTCATGGGGGGTAAAGTTTCCCTTCCCGTCAGAGTTTCTTTAGCTGAAAAATGCACAATCGCTTACTTTTGCTCACTTTCCAAATTAAAACAAGACCATGGCACAAAAGATTAAAGTAGCCAACCCGGTAGTAGAGCTGGATGGCGATGAAATGACCCGCATCATCTGGAAATTCATTAAGGACAAGCTCATTTTACCATACCTGGATGTAGACATCAAATATTACGACCTCGGTATGGAGTATCGTGATGAAACGAACGACCAGGTAACCGTTGACGCGGCCAATGCAATCAAACAATACGGCGTAGGTATAAAATGTGCCACCATCACCCCGGATGAGGCACGGGTGAAAGAATTTAACCTGAAGCAGATGTGGAAAAGCCCCAATGGCACCATCCGTAATATCCTGGACGGTACGGTTTTCCGCGAACCCATCGTTATTAAAAACATTCCCCGGCTGGTAACTACCTGGGACAAGCCGATCATTGTAGGCCGTCATGCTTTTGGCGACCAGTATCGCGCAACCGATTTTGTAGTAAAAGGCAAAGGCAAGCTTACAATTAAGTTCGAAGGTGAAAACGGCGAGAACATCGAGCATGAAGTATACCAGTTTAAAGGTGAAGGCGGCGTTGCACTTGCCATGTATAATACGGATGACAGCATCCGCGGCTTTGCAAGAAGCTGTATGAATATGGCCCTTCAGAAAAAATGGCCGCTTTACCTGAGCACCAAGAATACCATCCTGAAAAAATACGATGGCCGCTTTAAAGACATTTTTGCCGAAGTATTTGAAAACGAATTCAAGCAGAAATTTGACGCTGCCGGCATTGTTTACGAGCACAGGCTTATTGATGACATGGTTGCCAGCGCAATGAAATGGAATGGCGCTTTTGTATGGGCATGTAAGAATTACGATGGCGATGTACAGAGCGACAGCGTTGCACAGGGATTCGGATCACTTGGCCTGATGACCTCTGTGCTGGTAACGCCTGATGGAAAGACCATGGAAGCTGAGGCTGCACACGGAACGGTAA
>JBAVMD010000914.1:0-4885 GCA_049689695.1 Chitinophagaceae bacterium
TTCGAGTTGAGCAATTTTCATATTTTCACATTAACATGAGCTTGTTCGACCGCTTAAGGCAAATTAAAATTTTTATTTTCGATGTAGATGGAGTGCTTACAGATGGTGCGCTGTATGTTTTTAATAATGGCGAGCAGGTAAGGCGCATGAGCATCAAGGATGGTTATGCTTTGCAACTGGCCGTAAAGAAAGGGTACCACATCATCATTATTTCCGGCTCTTATTCAGAGGCTGTTACTTTGCGATTGAATAAATTAGGCATTGAAGCGGTGTTTATGAAAGTGACCGACAAAAAATCGAAGGTGGAGGAGCTGTTGCCGCAATACGAGGCCGATTGGACAAACGTGCTGTTCATGGGAGACGATATTCCTGACTACGCTGTTATGAAAGCCGCCGGCTTCGCCTGCGCCCCTTCAGATGCTGCACCCGAGATAAAACAGGCTGCTCACTATATTTCTCCCTTCGCAGGCGGTTGCGGCTGCGTGCGGGAGATGATAGAAAAAGTAATGAAGCTCCATGGACAATGGGAATTAGATATACATATTCCAAGTAAATGAAACTCCTCATTGCGTTTTTTCGCCTCATACGTTCGCTGAACCTTTTTTTCATTGTGCTTACGCAGGCATTATTTTATTATTGTGTGTTCCCTTTTGCATTCCGTTTCAACTACCCTGACGTTGTACCATCGCTTACACCCAAATATTTCTGGCTGCTTTGCCTTGCTTCCGTTCTCATATCGGCAGCGGGATACATCATCAATGATTATTTCGATCTCAACATAGATCGTGTAAACAAACCTGATCGCCTGCTGGTGGACCGCATCATTAAGAGAAGATGGACCATCCTCTGGCATTGGACCTTTTCACTCGCTGGCATTGCATTGAGCTTTTACATTGGCTGGAAACTTCATGACTGGATCATTGGCCTTGCCAATACGGGCTGTACCTTACTGCTGCTGCTGTATTCCGCCAGTTTCAAGAAAAAGCTGCTCATCGGTAATGTTATTATCTCATTACTCACTGCCTGGGTGATCATGGTACTGTTTGTAATTGAGTGGCAGCCGTACACCATCAACCTGCCCGTGCACCGCGAAATAATGGCGCGGCTTTTTAAGCTGGCGGTTGTGTATGCAGGATTTGCATTCATTATTTCGCTGGTGCGTGAAGTAGTGAAAGACATCGAGGATATGGAAGGCGATGCACGTTACGGTTGCAAAACAATGCCAATTGTGTGGGGTGTGAACGTATCTAAAATGTTCGCGGCCGTATGGCTGGTAGTGCTCATTGTTTGCATCCTGATACTGCAGGTGTATGTATTGCAATACAAATGGTGGTGGAGCATGCTATACAGCCTTGTGTTCATCATTGTGCCGCTGGGATGGATATTGAAAAAATTATATGAAGCTTCTTCAAAGACCGATTTTCACCGGCTCAGCAACGCCATTAAGTTTGTAATGCTGACCGGCATTTTATCGATGATCTTTTTCAAATTATATGCATGATGGAACGCATCGTACTCGCCTCTCAATCGCCCCGCAGAAAACAATTGCTGGAATGGGCCGAAGTGCCTTTTGATGTGATCGTAAAAGAAACAGATGAAGCCTTCGATGCAGGTATGTCCATCACAACCGTGCCCGTGCACATTGCGCGCAATAAAGCATTGGCCGTGCAACCCGGACTAAGCCAAGATCGTGTTATTCTGGCTGCGGATACTATTGTTGTGCTAAACGAGCAGGTGATAGGCAAACCCGTCGACCGTAATGACGCAGTGCAAATTCTCATTGCGCTGTCCGGTAACATGCACGAAGTGATCACCGGCGTGGTGATTCGTAAAGGCGAAAAGGAAATAGCTTTCTCCGATGTAACGCAGGTATACTTTCATTCCCTCACGAAAGAAGAAATAGAATTTTATGTAGATAAATACCGGCCTTACGATAAGGCCGGCGCCTATGCCATACAGGAATGGATAGGAGTAGTAGGCATCAAATCCATAAAGGGAGATTTTTACAATGTGATGGGGCTGCCGGTGAGCAGGGTGGTGAGGGAACTGAAGGGTTTATTGGTTTATTAGTTTATTGGTTTACTGGGAGGTCATTGGGTCATTAGGTCATTGGTCATTAAAAAAAATTAAAACTTAAGCGATTAATCTCCGGCTATTCGATTCCCGCCATCTTATCTTGTCATTTTAATGACCAATGACCTAATGACCTAATGACTCACTCTGCAATAAACCAATAAACTAATAAACCAATAAACCTATCCATGACCGAACGTCTCTTACAGTTCATCTGGCAATTCCAGTATTTCAACAAACGGCATCTACACACCGCTGATGGCGAAAGCCTGCAGATCATTCAGCCCGGCCAGTTCAATAGCAACCAGGGACCTGATTTCCTGGATGCCCGGATAAGGATTGGCGATACCATTTTAGCAGGCAACATCGAGTTGCACCTGAACGAAGCCGACTGGAACCGCCATGCGCACCAGCACGATCCCAACTACAGGAACATCATCTTGCATGTACTTTGGGACCAGCCCTTGCAGGTTCAGTTAGCGCTTCCTACGATTTCAATAAAGGACCGCGTTCCCAAGCTTCTTTTACAACGCTACGAAGAGCTGATGCATAACCAAAGCTTTGTTCCCTGCGCCAATAGCTTATACGATGCAAACGGCCTGCAACAGGTAAGTGATCTTGTATGGCTTGGCTGGAAAGAAAGATTATTAGTGGAGCGGTTGCTGCGAAAAACCGCCATCATCGAACAATACCTTGTTCAATCGAACAATCACTGGGAAGAAGTGTGCTGGTGGATGCTAGCCCGCAACTTTGGTATTCCCATCAATGCAGATGCATTTGAAGCAGTGGCCCGCAGCCTGCCACTTACTTTACTTGCAAGGCATCGCACGCATTTGCATCAGCTGGAGGCATTGTTGCTTGGACAGGCAGGCCTGTTGAATAAAGATTTTGAAGATGCACACGCCAGCATGCTTGCGAAAGAATATCGTTTTTATAAAACAAAGTATCAGCTACAACCACTTGCTGTTCCCGTTCATTTCCTGCGCATGCGGCCGGGTAATTTTCCAACCATAAGGCTGGCGCAACTGGCAATGTTGCTGCATACAACAACGGCCATATTCTCGCAGCTGAAAGAAGGCGGGTCGGCAAAAGATCTGTGCGCAGTTTTGCAGGTAACGGCCGGAGATTACTGGCATACGCATTACCGGCTTGATGAAGCTACTGCCTTCAACAAAAAAACGCTGGGTTCGCAAACCATAGAAAACATCATCATCAATACAGTTGCTCCCGTATTGTTTGCTTATGGATATCTTAAACAGGAGCCACAATACACAGAAAAAGCGCTCGACATGCTCGAGCAACTGGGGCCTGAAAAAAATGCCATCACACAGCAATGGAGCGCCATAGGCATGCTTAACCAGGATGCATGGGATTCCCAGGCGCTGATAGAACTAAAAAAAGAGTATTGCGATAAGAAGAGATGCCTGGAATGTGTTGTTGGCAACAGTTTACTGAAGGGAGATGAAAAGCATCAACCCGCAGGTTCTCTTACCGGCCAGTTGAACTCAACCTTCACTTCTATATCGGGATGTATGCTGTAAATAACCGGACAGGTGTGCGCAGCTTTTTCAAGGATCGTTCGCTGTTTTTGGTCTGCGGTAAAGCCTTCAGGGAAATGAAATGTTAAATTTACCCCTCCAATGCGTCTTGGATCGGCTTTCATTATCTTTTCCACGGCTATTTTTACGTTAGTAAGATCAACGTCCATATCTCTTGCCCTCATACCCATGATCGTCATCATGCAGCTCGCGAGGGCAGTGGCTACAAGGTCAGACGGAGAAAAACGTTCTCCCTTTCCCTGGTTGTCAACGGGTGCGTCGGTTTCAATCTGGTTTCCAGACCGTAAATGTGTAGCAACGGTCCGCAGGTTGCCTTCGTAAACTATGGAAGATGTCATTGTATAATTTTGTCTAAATTTACGTATTAACCTAATAATCATTTTCAAGTGAAGAAAATTGCGCTGGTAGTATTGGCAGGTTTAGTAGCGATGAGCGGATTTGCCCAAGCCCAACCCAAAGGCATATCAAAGAAGGAGAAGAAAGATGCAAAACGTGAGCGGATCAATGCCCTTGTAAAAATGGAGGAAGAAGGGGAACTGGTATTCCGTAAGCAAAGCATATTCGGATTGAAAGCAAATACGGATGGATATGGGCTCTCGTATGAAATGGGCCGCTTTAAATCCAACCGCGTAACCACCATTTACCAGGTGGAGCTGAACGAGAAAAAGCACAGGCAGGAAAAAAAGCAGAATACAGACCTGAACGGTCTTCAATTCAATTCAGTGATCTACAACAAGATCAATAATTTTTACCAGTTCAAGCTGGGCATAGGCCAGCAAAGGATACTGGGTGGAAAAGGAAATAAAAATGGCGTGGCTGTGGCCGCTATTTATGCGGGGGGGTTCTCGCTGGGCATGCTGAAGCCTTATCTTATCGAAGTGGATGTGAATGCAAAACGCCTGATCAGCAGGTATCCAACAATTATAGACAGCGGATACACCGACTTTATCATCGGCTCAGCCGGTTTTACAAAAGGCTGGAGCGAGCTCTCCATTAAGCCGGGTGCGCATGCAAAAGCAGCCCTGCGCTTCGATTATGGGCGTTTCAATGAAACAGTTACCGCCATTGAAGTGGGAGTGAATGCTGAATTCTACAGCAGCAAGATCCCCCAAATGCAGTTTGCCGACCAAAAGCAGTTCTTCTTCAACGGATACATTACCATCTTGCTCGGAAGGCGAAAGTGATTAGCTGATTCCTTAATTTTGCCCTCATGATCGAGCTTCCGGTTGTTTCATCAGAATGTAGTACTCCTA
>JBAVMD010000915.1:0-3774 GCA_049689695.1 Chitinophagaceae bacterium
GTATTGAACCAATAAATTACAATTTTTTAAAGGAATTCTTGATGAGGAATAAATACAGGAACACGGATCATCAAGATCAGTTAGGATTTTTTAGGATTTTTGCCTGAGAATTTTAATGGCGTAGTAAAAATGCGAGAGCTAATCTTAATAAATCTTAAAAGATCATGATGATCCGCGTCCCCTTCTTCAAATAATTTCAAAATACCCCAATCCAAAATCCAAAATCTCTAATTCTCTCTTTCCTTCCGGATTAATCCCTATCTTCATTTCTCGCACATCAAAAGTGGTAAACAATAGTCAACATACCATCCATCTAACAGCAACTACCGTTGCCGGCACGACTATTATTACAACCACAACTACAACAACCCGCTAAGGGTTGTACATTTCCATATCACCATCTGGGCTAATCAGCTACAACATCAGCAAACCGCTGTTCTATTATTTCACCTGCAAAAATCTTTTTTCATGCAAGTTTTAAAATTTGGCGGCACCTCGGTGGCCAATGCGGTCAATATATCCAAAGTGGCAAGCATCATTCAACAGTCGGCAGCCAAAGACAGGACGATGGTAGTGGTTTCAGCACTCGGTGGAATAACGGATCTTTTACTGCAGTGCGGCCATCTTGCGGCGGCAGGCGATGAATCGTACCAGGAAAAACTGGATTTCATAGCCAACCGTCACCTGGAAGCCGTAAAACAATTGATCCCTCCCACTCACCAGAGCAGCCTGCTAAGCCTCATAAAAAAGGAATGCAATGAAATAGAAGACATCTGTAAAGGGGTTTATCTTTTACGTGAGCTTTCTGTACGTACCATCGACAGCATTTTAAGCTATGGTGAGCTGATGTCGTCACAAATTCTATCAGCCCGTTTATCCATCACTGGTATATCAAATACGTGGAAAGATTCGAGGCAGTTGATCACAACAGATTCTTCATTTACGCATGCAGGTGTAAACTTCGAACGCACTAACCAGCGCATTAAAGAATTTATCGCGGCTGATGAAGCACAAATTATAATAGTGCCGGGGTTCATTGCATCAGATGAAAGCGGACTTACCACTACTTTAGGACGAGGCGGATCAGATTATACAGCTTCCATTCTTGCAGCTGCAACCGGTGCAGGCACCTTAGAAATATGGACAGATGTAAGCGGCATGATGACCGCCGACCCGCGCCTTGTATCCAATACCAAAGTGATCCCAACCATTTCTTACCAGGAAGCCATGGAACTCTCTCATTTTGGTGCAAGGGTGATCTATCCGCCTACCATACAACCAGTGATGCAGGCCGGCATTCCCGTGTTGATAAAAAATACTTTTTCGCCGGAGGATGCCGGTACGCTTATCCGGAATGAATCAGTAAAGAATGGCGGGCACATACGCGGCATTTCCAGCATCAATAAGCTGGCGCTGATAAGCCTCGAAGGCAGCGGCATGATCGGCATACCGGGCTTCTCAAGGCGATTGTTTGAAGCATTATCGAATGAAAAGATCAACGTGATCCTTATTACGCAGGCATCTTCTGAACATTCTATTTGTGTGGGCGTGGAAGATAACGTGGTGATGAATGCCAAACAAGTCGTAGACAAGGCTTTTGAATATGAAATAAAAACAGGCAGTGTTCAACCGCTGGTGGTAGAGCGCCAGCTTGCTATTGTAGCGCTTGTGGGCGATAATATGAAAAATCACCCCGGCGTGAGCGGTAAAATGTTCGGCGCATTGGGAAAAAATGGTGTGAACGTTCGCGCCATTGCACAGGGTTCTTCGGAAAGAAATATTTCCGCAGTAATTGCTGTGAAAGATGTTCAGAAAGCGATCAATGTGCTGCACGAAGAATTTTTTGAAAGCACTTTAAAGCAGTTGAACCTGTTCATAGTTGGTACGGGCAATGTAGGCAAAAAGTTACTGGCGCAATTGAAACAGCAACAGCAATACCTGCAGGATGAATTAAGGGTGCAGGTAAAGCTGCGCGGGTTGGCCAATAGTCGTAAAATGCTGTTCAGCCAGGAAGCCATTGATCTTGATGGCTGGGAAGAAAGCCTCGACAAAGGCGAGCCGATGAACAAAGAGCTGTTCATTCAAAACATCCGTTCAAAGAACCTGCGCAATGCGGTGTTTGCAGACGTAACTGCCAGCGAGGAAGTATCCGGCATTTACAGCAGCTTGCTGCAAAAGAGCATTTCGGTTGTAGCGTGTAATAAAATAGCATGCTCGTCTTCTTATGAACAATATAAAAACCTAAAGGGCCTTGCTCGTGAATACAACGCGCTTTTTTTATTTGAAACGAATGTGGGTGCGGGTCTTCCAATCATCAGCACGTTGAACGACTTGTTGCGTAGCGGCGACCAGGTGCGACGGATTGAAGCTGTGCTCAGCGGAACGCTTAATTATGTTTTCAATCATTACAAAGGCGAAGAGCCGTTTGCAGCCATTGTGAAGCGGGCGCAGGATGAGGGTTATACAGAACCTGATCCGCGTTTGGACCTTGGCGGCACGGATGTAATGCGCAAGATCATGATACTGGCCCGGGAATCCGGTGAACCGCTTGAAATGAGCGACATCACCAATAATTCTTTCATGCCTGCTTCTTGTATGGAAGGAGATGTTCAGCATTTTTATGATGAGATGCTGAAGCAGGAAGATCATTTCAAAAAATTATACAGGGAGGCTGCGGATGCGGGAAACAAATTAAAATTCGTTGCGAAGTATGAGAACGGCAAAGCTTCCGTGGGATTGCAGCAGGTAAGTTCCGAGCATGGGTTTTATCATTTATATGGGAAGGATAATGTGGTGCTGTTCTATACCAACCGTTATCCTGATCAGCCGTTGATGGTTAAGGGAGCCGGTGCAGGAGCGGAAGTAACGGCGTCGGGAATATTTGCAGATATTATCCGGGCGGCGAGGGTGTAGATAAAGACAGGGAACGCGGGTCATCAGGATTTTTCAGGATTTATTAGGATCAGTTGCTGTTATTGCTCAACCGTTCAAAACTATCATGAGCAAATCCTAATAAATCCTAAAAGATCTTAATGATCCGCGTTCCCCAAACTTCGAAGTAAAACGAAATACAAACAAGATGAAAGCAGTAAAAGTTCTATGCCCCGCCACCATCGCTAACCTGGTATGCGGGTTCGATATCCTGGGCATGGCTTTGAATAGCCCGCGTGACATCATGCGCATAGCATTGAGCGATCAACCTGGCATACGCATCTGCCATGATGATGAACACAACCTGCCTACCGCTCCCGACCAAAACGTTGCAGGCGCAGCGCTGCAGGCATTGATGAACGAGTTAAAAGATCCTCCGGGCTTTGACCTGGTGATAGACAAACGCATTAAACCCGGTAGCGGGTTGGGCTCCAGCGCTGCGAGCTCTGCAGGAGCGGTAGTGGGCGCCAATCATTTATTGGGCAATATTTTCAGCAAAGAAAAACTGGTGCAGTTTGCCATGGCTGGTGAAAAGCTTGCCTCCGGCGTAAAGCATGCAGACAATATTGCGCCCTGCATTTATGGGGGTATCACACTGATACGGTCCATTTTTCCTTTAGACATTGTTCCGCTGAATGGCCCGCCACTATACATTACCGTTGTACATCCACAGATAGAAGTAAAAACATCGGATGCGCGGCAGATACTGCGCAAGGAAGTGCAGCTGAAACAGGCGATCAGGCAGTGGGGAAATATCGGCGGACTGATAGCGGGCTTTATGAAGAACGATTATGCATTGATCAGCCGCTCCCTGGAAGACGTGATCATTGAACCGATCAGGAG
>JBAVMD010000916.1:0-12655 GCA_049689695.1 Chitinophagaceae bacterium
CAATTATTTGTTCCACATCCATTTCCGGCAACGATATATTGCTGTTGGTGAGCAATATCTTAATACCGCTGTCCTGCAAAAGATAGTTGATACGTTCAACAGGATAATCAGGATCTACAGGAACATAAGCTGCGCCTGCTTTTAAAATTGCAAGTATCGATACGATCAGCTCTGCTGAACGATCAAGACAAGTGCCCACCATATCGCCAGGCAATACATTTCTCCTGATAAGATAGTTTGAAAGCTGGTTAGAGCGTTCATCCAGTTCTTTATAAGTAAGCTTCGATTGCCCGGATATCAGTGCAATTTCATCTGCATGTAATTGAACCTGCTCTTCGAACAGGGAAACGATGGTTTTATCTTTTGGATAATCCGTTGCAGTATCATTGAACTGCAGCAGCAATTGCTCTTCTTCAGCCGCTGATAATAAAGACAGCTCAGCAATGGAAGAGGCAACATTTGAAACAACGGCATGCAGCAAATTCTCGTAATACGCAAGCATACGCTCCATGCTTTCTTTCTCAAACAAGTCAGTTCTGTAGCTCATGCTCACCATCAATCCTCCCGGCGTATCGTGAACCATCATGCTGAGGTCAAACTCAGAAGTGATATAGGCGGAACCTTCGTCGGACATGTTCACAGCACCAAGCTCCAGCTCTCCTGCATCAGGCGCATTGTACAATCCAAATACAACCTGGAACAAAGGATGCCTGGTCATATCCCGCTCCACACCCAATACATCTACCACTTTTTCAAATGGAACATCCTGGTGCTCGTAAGCGCCCAGTGTGGTTTCTTTTACCTGTTGCAATACTTCACGGAACGACATGCGCTCATCCAACTTTGTGTTCATGGCCAGCATGTTCACAAAGAAACCTATGAGTCCTTCCACTTCCTGGCGCTGGCGTCCTGCAATAGCACTGCCCACGCAAATATTTTGCTGGCCGGTATAACGGTGAAGCAGTATATTGAACACACCCAGCATACACATAAAGAGCGTTGCCTGCTCCTGCTGCGTTACCGCAACCAGCCCTTCTTTGAGCTCTTTGCTAATCAGCCTGTCCACCCTTCCTCCGGCAAAACTTTCATGAGCGGAACGCGGATGATCTGTTACCAGTTCAAGTGGCTCAACATTCCTGAGTTGTTCTTTCCAGTAATTTAATTTGTCATCAAGTACTTGTCCTGATAAATGCTTCCGTTGCCAGATGGCATAATCAGCATATTGTACAGGAAGCTCTTTTAACACTGCAGGCCTTTGCTCTATGCTGCTGTGATAAAGCTCCATCAACTCCTGCACCAGGATAGAAACAGACCAGCCATCTGATGCAATGTGATGCATTACAGCCGCAAGCACGTGCTCCTCATCGCTTATTCTGATGAGCGTAACACGCAACATAAAATCAGTTGAAAGATCGTACGGCTGTTGTATGATGTTTTCAATATACTCGTGCAGCGTGAAGCCTTGCGCAAGCACGTATTCCTGCAGCACATATTGCATTTCCCATTGTTCAGCAGGCAATAAGAACTGGTAGCCGCTGCCATCTTCTTCCCTGATAACAGAACGCAATACTTCATGCCGCGCAATAATGCTGCGCAACGAAGCTTGTAAAGCCGGGATGTTCAACTCGCCTTCAAAACGGAATACCCATGGCCTGTGGTATTGCACACTGCCCTGCAAACGGTCTATGAACCACAAACGCTCCTGTGAAAATGATAAAGGAACAAGCGATGAACGATCGTAACGTTCGATCGCCGGCAGCATGATGCCGTGTTGAGCACCTGCAATGTTCTCAGCCAGTTGGGCTATAGTTGGATAAAGGAACACTTCCCGGATAGCCACTTCCAGGTTAAGTTGTTTGCGAATGGCAGATACCATGCGCATAGCGAGCAATGAGTGTCCACCCAGTTCAAAGAAATTATCGTGTATGCCTGCGCGTTCTATCTTCAGCAATTCCTGCCAGATAGCAGCAAGCATTGCTTCATTATTGTTGCGTGGCGCTTCGTAGACATTTATTGATAAAGATGCATCCGCAGCAGGTAACTGCTTCCTGTCAACCTTTCCATTTGCATTCAGCGGTATGCTTTCCAACTGCATGAAAACGGCAGGGATCATGTAATCAGGCAAGCGGTCTTTCAGGTAAGCACGCAATGTTTCTTTTGAGAATTCAGAAGCTACCACATAAGCAACAAGACGCTGATTGCCGTTATTATCTTTGTCAGCTATTACAACCGCGTTCTGCACGCCGGGAACCTGTTGCAAGGTCTTTTCGATCTCACCCAGTTCAATGCGATAGCCTCTTATCTTAACCTGTTCATCGGCGCGACCGAGAAACAGGATGTTTCCATCAGGAAGATATTTAACAAGATCGCCCGTGCGGTATATCAGCGAACCATCTTTCGCAAACGGGTCTTTGATGAATCGTTCTGCTGTAAGCTCAGGCTTTCCGATGTATCCTTTTGCAAGTCCATCGCCTGCAATGTACAATTCACCGGGAACGCCAACCGGGCACAATTGCATCTGCTTAGTTAATACATAAACAGACGTATTCGAGAATGGCTTACCAATAGGAATTACTCCTGTATATTTTCTGTTCGCTTCTACTTTATGCAGCAGCTTGCCAATAGTTGTTTCTGTTGGTCCGTAGTGGTTCACAATGCCGCATTCCGCACCGGATGAATGGATATCTTCCACTATTTCCGCAGGAAGCGGTTCTCCACCGAAGATGAGCCATTGCTTTGGCAGCAGTAGCTGATCGTGCATGCACAATGCTTTCCAATGCGAGGGCACTATTTTTAAACAATCGATAAAGTTATCGTTGAAATATTTATTCAACTGGTAAGGATCGTTGGTTGTATCCTTTGTGAAAAGATGCAGCGTGCCGCCCAACAGTAATGAACTGTATATTACGGTGTTGCCAAGATCGGCAGAGAGTGTTGATACCAGTGCAAAGCTTTTGCATTCCTCAACCGGAACACGGTCCTGTAATCCAAATACATAATCTACCAGGCTTTGGTGGCTTATCATCACGCCTTTCGGCAAACCTGTGGAGCCTGAAGTATAAATTACATAGGCGGGGCTGGAAGAATTCAGTTCGCTGTTTATTTTTTCTGATGCATCGAACGATTGATCCCATTCGCCATCAATATCGATCACTTCAATACCTTCAACGTTGTTGAACAATGAGCTGACAGATCCGCCTGATACAACAACCGATGCTTTGCTGTCTGCTATCATGTATTCAATTCTCGAAACCGGCAAAGCATGATCAACCGGCACATAAGCAGCGCCAGCTTTCAGCACACCCAGCATGCCCAAGATCATTTGCAAAGGATCATTGATGCAAACCGGCACCAGGTCATTAACGCCAACACTTTTGCTGCGCAGATATTGCGCGAGTTGGCTGGAGCGCTCATGAAGCGTTTTATAATTAACTGATGTTCCGTCAAACATCAAAGCTGCCGCAGCCGGAGTTCGCATGGCCTGCTCTTCGAACAGGTCAACCACTGTTTTATGACGAGGATATTCTACGGAAGAACGGTTGATCGATTGAGACAATTGCGCAGCTTCTTCTTCACTCAACATGTTCAATTGTGCAACAGGTGCATGAACATCATTCAATACTGATTCAAGCAACTGTCCGTAATGATGCAACATGCGCTTCACTGTGGAAGCTTCAAAAAGATCGCTGCAATAAGTGAGGGTCAGCTCTAAACCTTCAGGTGAATTTGTAGCACTCAGGTTTAGATCGAATTTGGCATTGATATGTCCTCCGCCTTCCGGGCGCAGATCAACAGTGCCGAGTTCAAGATCGGCGCTTTCAGGAACATTCTGCAATCCGAACATCACCTGGAATACCGGCGTGCGGCTCAGATCACGGTCCACTCCCAACACCTCCACAATTTTTTCAAAAGGCACATCCTGGTGTTCGTAAGCATCAAGCGTAGCCTTTTTCACTTCCTGCAACAGTTCTGTAAATCCTGCACTGGTATTTACTTTTGTGCGTAAGGCCAGTGTATTTACAAAGAAGCCAAGCAGACCCTCTGTTTCCTGTTGCTGGCGGCCGGCAGTTGGGGTGCCTATGCATATATCCTGCTGACCGGTATATCGGCACAGTAATATTTTGAAAGCGCTTAGTAAGGCCATGAAGAGCGTGGATTCGTTACGCTTCGATAGCGCCACCAATCCATCTGCTACAGCTTTTCCAATATGTTTATGTTCTACTTCTCCGCGGATGCTCTGCACAGCCGGGCGCGGATGATCTGTCTGCAATGCCAGCGCTTCTACATCCTGAAGCTGTTGCTTCCAGTAAGCAAGCTTTGTTTCCAGCGTTTCACCGGATAAATAGTTGCGTTGCCATACAGCATAGTCGGCAAATTGAATAGGAAGTTCTTTAAGCACTGCGGTGCGGCCTTCTGTATAGCTTTTATACAGCTCAACAAGTTCCTTCACCATAATGGAAATAGACCATCCATCAAAAGCGATATGATGCAGCATGATGGCCAGCACGCAACCGTTACCTTCTGTTTGGATGAGTGTAACGCGCAGCATGAAATCGTTGGAGAGATCATAAGGCCGCTTCACCCATTGTTGCAAATAAGATGCAAGGTCATTTCCGCTCTTCAAAATGCTTTCTTCACTGATCACCTGCATTCTCCATCCGTCAACTTCTCTTATATTCTGGTAGCCTACGCCATCCTCTTCACCAATGGTAGTGCGCAGTACTTCATGACGATCAATGATATCCATGAACGAAACTTCCAGCGCCGCAACATCCAGTGAGCCTGACAAACGGAATACCCATGGCATGTGGTACTGAAGGCTGCCCTGCAACCGGTCGATGAACCAAAGGCGCTCCTGTGAGAATGAAAGCGGGATAGGCCCATTTCGATCATAGCTTTTGATTGCAGGTAAAAGATTTCCTGCCTGTGCTTTCTCCAGTTGGCCGGCAAGTCCGGCCAGCGTTGGGTGATAAAATATTTCTTTAACAGCAATTTCCTTCGCAAAAGCGGTACGGATGGCAGATATCAATCGCATGGCCATCAGTGAATGGCCGCCGAGTGTAAAGAAATTATCGTGTATGCCTACACGTTCCATCTGCAGCAACTCCTGCCAGATGAGCGCAAGCTTTTGCTCAACTTCATTGCGCGGCGCCTCGTATTTCAATACGAGTGCATCATCCGCTTCGGGCAACGCTCTTTTGTTTACTTTACCGCTTGCCGTGAGCGGAATGCTTTCTATTTCCATCAACACCGCAGGCACCATATACTCCGGCAGTTTTTCCTGCAGGGATTGCATGATCAACTCCTGGTCGAAAGTGTCTTCCATCACCACATATCCCACCAATCTCTTATTGTTGTTCTTATCTTTTTTGGCAACCACTACGGCCTGCTTCACTCCTTTCACCTGTTGCAATGCATCTTCTATTTCTCCCAATTCGATACGATAGCCCCTGATCTTCACCTGCTCATCTTTCCTGCCCAGGAACTCAAGGCTGCCATCGGGAAGCCATTTTACAATGTCGCCGGTTTTATAAACACGGGAGGGGGATTTAGGATTTATCGCGATGAACTTTTGTTCGGTGAGTGTGGGCAGGTTCAGGTATTCTCTTGCTACCTGTACGCCGCCAATATGTAATTCACCAGGAATGCCAATTGGAACAATGTTGTTGTAATCATCCAACACATACGCCTGTACATTTTGGATGGGCTTACCAATATGGGAAGCTTTCTTTATGTCTTTCACAAAATGATAGCTCGCGCATACCGTGGTCTCGCTGGGGCCATAAGTATTTACAATCGCCGTTTTTTCAAAAAGGTTATCTATCTGCCTTGCATGCAGCACATCTCCGCCGCTGATGATCCAGCGCAGGTTGCCGGCTGTTTGCAGTTCACGGTTCAGCCATTCCAGCACCAGCGGTGTAGTGCTTAAAACGGTGGCGCCATCCTGCTCGATGTATTTACGAATGGTATTAATATCGCGACCGCCTTCTTTTACGATCAATACATAAGCGCCGCTGATCAGCGCAGGATAGATCTCTTCCACCATGGTGTCGAAAGAAACCGATGATTGCTGAATGACCTTATCCGAAGTTGTAATGGAAAATGTATCACGGAATGTGAGACAGTAATTGACAAGACTGCGGTGTTCCACCACAACGCCTTTAGGCTTGCCGGTTGAACCGGAGGTATAGATCACATACGCTTTCGATGAAAGCGATATTTGTTTCGATGCATGATCTATAGATGATTGCCTGATCTCTTCATCATCCAGGTTGTTCAGCACAAGCGCACTGTTGCTATCCTGCAACATATAATGAATACGCTCCTCCGGATACTCCGGATCGATGGCAACATAGGCACCGCCTGACTTTAGAACACCCAGCATAGCTGCGATCATTTCAACACCACGTGGTTGACAAATGGCTACGATCGATTCCTCTTCTATACACGCGGCGTTTAGGTAATTGGCCACCTGGTTAGCGCGTTGGTTCAGCTCACGATAAGTAATGGAAGCATCCTGCGATACAATTGCTGTTGCATCAGGCGTTTTTAATACCTGTTCTTCAAACAGCTCAATAATATTTTTATCAGTGTAAGGAGTAGATGGGCTATTGAATTCGTTCAGCAATTGCTCTTCTTCCAAAGAAGGCAACATGGGCAACACGGCAATAGTTCGATCGATATCTGCAACAACAGCTTCAAGCAGGTTCTCATAATGACCGGCCATGCGCGCTATTGTAGCTGCTTCAAAAAGATCACTGCAATAAGTGAAGCGAAGATGAATGCCTTCAGCTGAACTTGCGGCATCCAGGCTCAGGTCGAACATAGCTGTTGGCTGACCGGAACCAAAACCTCCCAATGTAACACCTCCAAGGTCAAGGTCTGCACTTTCTGGAGTGTTCTGCAACGCAAACATTACCTGGAAAACCGGTGTGCGGCTCATGTCGCGCTCTACGCCCAATGCTTCCACTACTTTTTCAAATGGCAATTGCTGGTGCTCGTACGCATCGAGGGTAGTTTGCCTGATCTGTTCCAGTAATGCTCTCACTGTTGTGCTGCCATTAACTGATGAGCGTAACGCCAGTGTATTTACAAAGAAGCCGATCAAACCTTCAACTTCCTGTTGCTGGCGCCCGGCTACAGGAGTACCTACGCAGATATCTTCCTGGCCCGTGTAACGATGCAGTAATATTTTGAATACACCTAACAATGTCATGAAGAGCGTACTGCCTTGCTGCCGCGATATGCGCTCGATTTTATCCAGCAATTCTTTGTTAAGCATACGGCTGATCATTCCACCACGAATGCTTTGCTCAGCAGTGCGTGGATGATCTGTGACCAGCTCAAGCGGCTCTACTCCACCAAGCTTTTGCGTCCAATAAGAAAGTTTGCTTTGCAGCGTTTCGCCTGAAAGATAATTACGCTGCCATGCAGCATAATCTGCGTATTGTACCGGAAGCTCTTTCAAAACAGCAGTGCGGTTTTCTGTAAAGCTTTTGTAAAGCTCTACCAGTTCCTGCACCATAATTGAGACAGACCAGCCATCAAAAGCGATGTGGTGAAAAACTGCGGCAAGCACATGCTCTTCGGGTGATATTTTTATAAGGCATACGCGCAGCATGGCGTCCTTTGAAAGATCATACGGACTACCAATATAATTCTCTATATAAGATTCAGTAGTAGCACCAGCAGAAATGATGGCTTCTTCATTGATGTAATCCATTTTCCATTCGCCTGCATCCGTTATCTGTTGATAACCCACACCTTGTTGTTCAGCGATCACAGTACGCAGCACTTCATGGCGATTCACAATGGTCTTGAACGATTGCCCCAATACTTCAACATTCAGTTTTCCGGTGAGTCGGAATACCCATGGCATGTGGTATTGAACACTGCCCTGCAAACGATCAATAAACCACAAGCGTTCCTGTGCAAACGACAAAGGAATCTGTTCATTGCGTTCGCATTTCTCTACAGGCGGAAGAGCATTCTTTTTATCATGGCCTGCTATCTGCTCTGCCAACGTTGCTATCGTAGGGCAATCAAATATCTGCCTGATAGGAGTTTCTGTTCCTATTTCTTTGCGAATGGCTGCAATAAGCTTTAAGGCGAGCAGTGAGTGACCACCCAGTTCGAAGAAATTATCGTGTATACTTACGCGTTCTATTCCCAGCAAGCGCTGCCAGATGGATGCAAGTTGTTTTTCAGTTTCGGTCTGCGGCGCCTCATAATTATTAGATGCCGTTATAACAGCTCCCGGTTCAGGCAATTTCTTTCTATCTACTTTACCACTCGAGTTCAGCGGTATGCTTTCCATTTCTACCAGCACTGCCGGAACCATGTACTCAGGCAGCTTAAGCCTGAGGTAGCTCATCAATGCATCTTTATTATAACCATGCGTGGGCACAATGTATCCAACCAATCTCTTATCTCCATTATGGTCTTTCTTTGCAATTACAACGCACTGGCTGATGCCATTGGCCTGGCGCAATACACTTTCGACTTCTCCGAGTTCAATGCGGTAACCGCGGATCTTCACTTGATCGTCTTTTCTTCCAAAGAATTCAATGCTTCCATCATCAAGCCACCTGCCAAAATCACCTGTGCGATACCATGTTCCCTCGTGGCCTTTTATGCTTACGAACTTCTGTTCAGTTAATTCTTTATTGTTTACATAGCCCATCGCCACGCCTTCTCCACCTATATAAAGCTCTCCGAGTACGCCAACAGGCACCTGTTGATGATTGCCATCCAATAACAGTATTTGTGTGTTGGATAAAGGGCGACCGATGGGAAGCGATATCCAGCTTCCCATTTCATGCAGCGGGTAAGCAGTTGCATACACCGTTGTTTCCGTTGGACCATATACGTGCACGATCTTTCCAGGCCCAAGCACTCTTAATGCTTTGCGCACATGGTCCATCGAACACATTTCTCCGCCAAAGAGAATTTTGCGCAATCCTTTGAGTACGCCAAGCTCTGTATCTACAAAACCATTGAAGAGCGCCGTAGTGATAAAGAAGATAGTTACTTCTTTTTCTTCTATCACCCTGGCTATTTCAAATACATCGGCAGCGGCGCTGTCGGGTATCAGGCAAAGCCTTGCGCCTTTCAACAATGCACTGTATATCTCGTAGGTTGAACCGTCGAATGAATAGTTCGACCATTGTATCACAACATCATTTGAGTTTACTGCAATTTCTCCTGCATCATATACCAGCTTTAAAATATTAAGCTGGTTTACCAGTATGCCTTTGGGATTGCCGGTAGTGCCGGAAGTGTACATGATGTATACAGCTGCATCGGGTCCACTCTGTACAATCCCTTTATGCTGCGGATAATCCAGGCATTCCTGCATGGATATTACCTGTTTATACTGCAGTCCGCTTTTGCCCAGCAGTTCTTCGCTGGTATACAACACATGGCTGATGCCTGCGTTTTCAATAATGTATTCAAGGCGTTCAGCAGGATAACCTGTATTGAAAGGAACATACACCGCTCCTGCCTGCACAATGCCAAGCATGGCAGCGATCATGTCGGTACCACGATAAGAAAGCAAACCAATGCGTTCGCCAGGCTCAACACCTTTTGCAAGCAGGCAAGCTGCTACACTACCTGCACGTTCGGCAAGTTGACGATAAGTAATTTCATCTTCACCGGCTAACAGCGCAATGGCATCAGGCGTTTGTTCAACTCTTTCTGCAAACACCTGCATAATGCTTTTATCACGCGGATATTCTAATGCAATATCATTGAACCCTGCCAGCTTAATATAGTCCGGTTCAGCAAGCATGGGCAATTTGCCAACCGAAACATTGGCATCCGCCACTACTGCGTGCAACAGGCTTTCGTAATGCTCCAGTATCTGACGCACGGTTTCTTCGCGGAAAAGATCGCTGCAATAAGAAATACCTATCTGTATTCCATCCTGCGATTCTACCGTTGTAAGTATCAGATCGAACTTGGAGTTGTTGCGACCCATGTCAGCATAGTGCAGATCTACTCCACCCAGGTCAAGCCCTCCACTATCCGTTGCGTTCATCAGGCTGAACATCACCTGGAATAAAGGCGTGCGGCTTCTGTCGCGATCTACCGCCAACGATTTTACAATTTTCTCGAATGGAACCTGCTGGTGCTCGTACGCATCAAGCGTTGTCTGCCGCACCTGCTGTAACAATTCATTATAATTCATTTCATCGCGTACATCGCTGCGCAAAGCAAGCGTGTTCACGAAGAAGCCAATCAGTCCTTCTACTTCGTTGTGTTGCCGGCCAGCAATTGGAATACCTACGCAGATGTCTGACTGGCTGGTATAACGATGCAATAATATTTTGTACACGCTCAGCAGCGTCATAAAAAGCGTAACACCCTGCTGTTGTGATAATGCCTGGAGGCCATCATACAATTGCTTGCTGGTTGCTTTTTCTACAATGCCACCGCGAACGCTTTGCACCTGCGGGCGTGCAAAATCTACAGGCAATTCAAGCGGTTCAATGCCTTTCAGTTTTTCTGTCCACCAATTAAGCTTCTGCTCCAATACGCCCGACAAATGTTTGTGCTGCCAGATGGCATAGTCTGCATATTGTACAGGTAAGGACTGCAGGGTGCTTTCGCGGTTTTCCTGCAGGCTGCGGTAAGTTTCCGCCAGTTCATCCACCATAACGGAGATCGACAATCCATCAAATGCAATGTGGTGAACAACCGCTGCAAAAATGTGTTCTTTATCAGACAGCCTGATGAGCGCCACACGCAACATGGGATCGTGTGAAAGATCGTAAGGCTTTTGAATATATTCTGTAATGAAATCTTCCCAGCTCTTATCGTCATTCGTGACCTCTTCCATTTCATAGCAATCCATCTCCCAGGCATCAGCCGGCATTACCAGCTGATAGCTTACTCCATCTTCTTCCCTGATCACAGTGCGCAGCACTTCGTGACGATTGACCACTGTTTTGAACGATTGATTCAACGATGCAACGTTCAGTTTGCCGGTGAGCTTGAATACCCAGGGCATGTGGTACTGAACACTGCCCTGAAGACGATCGATGAACCACAGGCGCTCCTGTGAAAATGATAAAGGAATATGTTCAGGACGATCATAGCGCTCTATCGGAGGAAGCGTATCTGTTGCACCGAGGTTTGTTATTTGTGTTGCCAATTCCGCTATGGTAGGACAATCAAATACATCTTTGATGGCTACCTCTTTATCAAATTCTTTACGAATGGCTGAGATGAGCTGTATAGCAAGCAACGAGTGGCCGCCCATCTCAAAGAAATTATCATTACGGCCAGCGCGTTCCAGCCCGAGCAATTCCTGCCAGATGAGCGAAAGCTTTTCTTCAATCTCATTTTCAGGAGCTGCATAATTATTTGAGGCGTTTGCAGCGATAGAATCAGGCTCCGGTAATTTTTTGCGATCTACCTTACCGCTTGAGTTCAATGGAATGCTTTCCATTTCCACCAACATGGAAGGCACCATGTAGTCGGGAAGCTTTGTTCTCATGTAATTGGTTACTTCTTCTTTGCTGTAACCATTTGCGGGAACGATGTACCCGATGACCCTCTTCTCTCCCTGCTTGTCTGTTCTTGCCATTACAACGCACTGGCTGATGCCTTCGGCCTGCCTTAGGACGCTTTCTATTTCTCCCAGTTCGATCCTGTAACCACGGATCTTCACCTGATCGTCTTTTCTTCCAAAGAATTCTATGCTGCCATCTTCAAGCCATCTTCCAAAGTCGCCCGTGCGGTACCAGGTCCCTTTATGTCCATCTATGCTTACAAACTTTTGTGCGGTCAGCTCTTCATTGTTCACGTATCCAAGCGAAACGCCTTCGCCACCGATAAATAATTCTCCCAATACGCCAACAGGAACCTGTTGCCTGTCTGAGTTGAGCAATACAATTTCTGTGTTTGATAATGGGCGGCCAATAGGAAGCGTGCTCCAGCTGCCCATTTCATATAATGGATAAGCGGTGGCATACACCGTTGTTTCTGTTGGCCCATACACGTGAATGATCTTGCCGGGACCGAGCACTCTCAGGGCCTTGCGCACATGGTCCATCGAGCACATCTCTCCACCAAAAAGGATTTTTCTCAATCCTTTCAGCACACCAAGCTCTGTATCTACAAAACTGTTGAAGAGCGCTGTTGTGATGAAGAAGATGGTGACTCCATGATCTTCTATCACTCTTGCTATTTCGAATACATCGGCGGCAGCGCTGTCTGCTATCATGCAGAGCTTTGCTCCTTTCAGCAGTGCGCTGTATATCTCATAAGTTGAACCGTCGAATGAATAGTTAGACCATTGAATCACGACATCGTCCTGGTTCACTGCAATTTCGCCTGCATCGTACACCAGCTTCAGGATATTGCGCTGGTTTACCAGTATACCTTTGGGATTGCCGGTAGTGCCGGAGGTGTACATGATGTAAACGCCCGCATCGATACCAGTTTCTATAATTTCTTTATGTGCTTCATGCATCAGGCATTCCTGCACAGAGATGACACGCTGGTTTTGCAGGCCACATTTATACAGCAACTCTTCATCGGTATAAAGCACATGGGTGATGCCTGCATTCTCAATAATGTATTCAAGGCGTTCAGCGGGATAACCTGTATTGAATGGAACATACACCGCCCCTGCCTGCACAATGCC
>JBAVMD010000917.1:0-4690 GCA_049689695.1 Chitinophagaceae bacterium
TTGCTGATGTCCTTATAAAAGTTTGCCATATTGAAAAAAAGCTGTGATGCGGCCTGGCATTTTATTGCATGCCTTAGCCAATCATACAGCCTGGTATTCTAGTGCCTGCCCTGAAACGCATCATTTAAACCTATTATCAAAAAGCACGGACATGAAAAATTTTTTCCAATTACTATTACTGCTTATAATATTCGATACTGCAAGCGCTCAATCTGTTTTAAAAGGCATTGTACAGGATGAAAAAAAGATACCTGTAGAAGCAGCAACCGTGAATATTAAAGGAACTAAAAGCTTTGCAGTTACCGATGCAAAAGGCCAGTTCACAATTAACCTGACGCAGTCACTCCCATTAACACTGGTGGTTACTTCTGTAGGTTTTTCAGCTGCAGAAGCAGAGATCACTGAAATCAAAGACGCACCTGTTGCCATTGTTCTTTTTACTAATAATGAGTTGACGGAACTTATTATAACAGCCAGGCGCCGGGTGGAAACTGCTCAGAATGTACCCATCCCTATTTCAGTTGTTGGCGGCGCGCAAGTTGAAGAAACAGGTGCATTCAATGTAAACCGATTGAAAGAGTTGGTGCCAAGCGTTCAGCTCTATTCTTCGAACCCGCGAAATACCACTTTGAATATCCGTGGTCTTGGTTCTACGTTTGGACTAACCAATGATGGAATAGATCCTGGTGTTGGGTTTTATGTTGATGGGGTTTATTATGCAAGGCCTGCTGCAACTACGCTAGATTTTATAGACATTGAAAGGATTGAAGTGTTGCGCGGCCCGCAGGGCACTCTCTTTGGAAAAAATACTACATCCGGCGCTTTCAATATAGTTACACGGGGACCGAAATTCAATCCGGGTGCAACGTTTGAAGTCAGTTATGGAAATTTCGGATTCATTCAGGCCAAGGCATCGGTTACGGGAGCTTTGACAAAAAAACTCGCTGGCCGGCTTTCGTTTTCAGGTACTCAAAGAGATGGCGTGATCAAAAACATAGCAACACAACAATCAGTCAACGATCTTAATAACATTGGATTGCGGGGACAGTTGTTATATCTGCCATCAGACAAAGTTAAGATCACGCTCATCGGTGATTTTTCTGATCAGAAACCAAATGGCTACGCACAGGTTTTTGCTGGAGTTGTTCAAACAAAGAGAGCCGGCTACAGGCAATTTGATTCCATTATTACAGACCTGAACTATAAATTGCCAAGCCGCAATCCTTTTGACCGTGTTATTGATCATAATACCCCATGGAAATCCGGCAATCAATTGGGTGGAGTAACTGTGAACGTGGATGCCAAAATCGGTACCGGCACATTAACTTCAACTACTGCATGGCGTTACTGGCTCTGGGACCCATCCAACGACCGCGACTTTACTGGTTTAGCAGTGCTTTCCCTTTCGCAGGCAACTTCTAAACATCAGCAATGGACGCAAGAGATACGTTATGCAGGTGATTTTTCATCTAAACTAAGTGGTGTTGCAGGTGTTTTCTTAATAGGCCAGGACCTGAACACAGATCCGGTACATATTGAAGAATCCGGTGCGGCGCAATGGCGTTTTTCACAAAGCTCCACCAGCAATGCCTGGAAAACTCCCGGGCTTTTAGATGGATACGGTATACGCACAACGTCGCGGCTGCAGACTTTTGGCGCTGCAGTATTTGGCCAACTCGATTGGACTATTACTGACCGCCTTCACCTGTTGCCGGGTATCCGCTATAACTATGATAAAAAAGAAGTTGATTTTGACAGAAAAACATACGGTGGTTTGCAAACCACCGACCCCGCGCTGCTGGCCATTAAACGCTCTGTTTATACTGACCAGACATTCGCTACAGATGTTGATGAAAGTAATTTTTCCGGCCAGCTAACCTTGTCGTTCAGGGCACGGAAAAATATAAATGCTTTTGCTACTTATTCACTCAGCTACAAACCCGTTGGTATCAATCTTGGCGGGTTGCCAACTGACAATGGCCGCATCATGTTAGAGCTGGCCACCATCAGGCCCGAAGATGTAAGCCATTTCGAGCTTGGAGTGAAGACCAATCCAACAAGAAATTCAACGCTCAATATTACGTTTCACCGTTCGATCATAAAAGATTACCAAACCCAGGTGCAGACGGCAGAAGTAGGTGTTAACCGCGGTTACCTGGCCAATGCAGAAGAAGTAAGGGTCCAGGGTTTTGAACTGGATGGAGCCATAAAGGTCAATAATAATTTATCATTTTATGGCAATCTGGCTTACACCGATGGCGATTATATTTCCTTCACAAATGCTCCGCTGCCATTAGAAGAAACAGGAGCTGCACAATCTTTTAAAGATGTGTCGGAAGGCAGGCTGCCCGGCATATCTGACTGGGCCGGCTCTCTTGGTGGCGAGCTGCTTTCCAATACAAAAAATGTTTTCGGCCATAATGGTAATTTCTTTTTCGCGCTGGATGGATATCATCGTTCCGGTTTTTCTTCCAGTTCATCCCCCTCAAAATACCTGAACGTAGATGGCTATGCATTGCTGAATGCAAGAGCGGGCTTCAGGGCACCATTGGGTCTTACTCTTTTTATCTGGGGCCGAAACCTTTTGGATAAAGATTATTTTGAACAACTGCTTCCTGCTGCCGGTAATGCGGGCCATTATGCGGGCGTGCTTGGCGACCCGAGAACTTTCGGCATAACGCTTCGTTACGCCTATCAGAAAAGTGAAAAATAATAATGATGATATTTATTTGATTATCACATTGCTTATTTAATCTTGCTATGTCAATCCAAACGAATGCTCAGTCAAAAGGCCAAGTATGCACTTCAGGCGCTTGCGCACCTTGCTGCTCATTACAAGCAAGAGGCCCCGGTACTGATTGGCACCATTGCGAGTGAACGGAAAATACCGATAAAATTCCTCGAGGCCATTCTTTGCCAGTTGCGCAATGAGCATATATTGATTAGTGTGCGGGGCCGTGGCGGAGGATACCGATTGGCAGAACATCCCAAAAAGATATCGCTGGCAAGAGTGATCCGCGCTGTTGACGGACCTATTGCCCTTCTCAGTTGCGTAAGCCTTAATTTTTACCAACGATGTGATAATTGTGATGAAAAAACATGCAGCATCAATCCTGTTATGGCAGAAGCCAGGGACGCCATCCTTAAAGTGCTTGAAAAGCGCACGCTGAATGACATAAAAGATGTGCAGGTTCATTTAACCTGATTAGGATTTTAAATTCATTTACGCAAAATCTTTACTCCGTTTGTCCGTTATATAGCTCTGCCAATGCCTATGAACGGACAAATATTTATTTGCTACCGGCGCGAAGACAGCCTGGGATCTACCGGTAGGCTGTACGACCGCCTGCTGGAGCATTTCACTGCAGAGCAGGTTTTTATAGATGTAGATACTATACTTCCGGGCGATGATTTTGCCCATACCATAGAAAAAGCGATAGGTAATTGCGACATCCTGGTGGCTGTAATAGGCCGGGACTGGTTGAATATCAATAAAAACGGTGGCCGCATGCTGGACGATCCGGCTGATTTTGTGAGGACGGAGATCAGGACCGCCGTTGAGAAAAATGTCTGGATCATCCCGGTATTGGTTGAAAATGCCCAAATACCGCAAGCCGATGATCTACCTCCGGACATCCGGCATTTAGCCCGAAGGAATGCCATCGAGATCAGTCATACCCGTTTTAATGCAGATACAGATAAGCTGATCAGAGCCTTGCAAAAAGCATTGCAGATCATAAAGCAGGCGAGGATAGCCGACGAAGAACTTGCCAGACAAAAAGCACGCGAGCAACTTAAGCGGTTGTGGGCGGCACAAACAAACAATTCCAGGATCAAATCAAACTCCACTAATATTATCCTGCTGATCTCCCTGATTATCCTGGCAAGCGGTTTCTTAGGCCTGATACTATCGGCAATGGCAGCTGCCGTAATGCAGGGGGATTCAAAGGAAATTATCGAGCTCAATTCTCCGTTGGGCGTTAAGCTTTTTACTGTATGCTCGCTGGTTCCATTTAGCGTTTTGTCCGTTGCCGTAATAAGATTGAAGGCTAAGAAATAGCCTGCCTGCCTTTATCTGCCTTTAAATCAACAACCGCCGCAATTTTCGCTAAATACCGTGAAATCACCTGTACGGCTTAGTTTGCCAACAGCCTATTTTTAAGACTTGTATATTTGAAAACTGTTAAACCTCCATGGAAAAAAGCACATTGTTTTCAAATGGCTATGCATTGCTGATAGGCGTAGGCAATTACCCTGATGTAACTCCCTTGCCAACCACGGTAAACGATGCTACTATACTTCATAAAATATTCACCGATCCTTCAAGAGCAGGATACCCTCCAGAACAGGTAAGGTTGCTGGTAAACGAAAATGCCAGTGGGCAAAGAATTTTAGACGAGCTTGATTGGCTTGCCGATCGCGCAAATAAAAATCCTGAGGCAACCATCATTGTATATTTTTCCGGCCATGGCGGTCTGAGGAATGACCAGTACCTACTTCTTCCTTTTGATTTTAAAAGCGTTGACTGGGAAACTACTGGAATTTCAAGCACTGTGTTTACAAAAAAGATCGACGCAATAAACGCAAAGAAGCTGGTGGTGTTGCTGGATTGCTGCCATGCTGCAGGCATTACTACTAAATCAGGAACAAAACCTGATTTTATACCATCAAACCAGGTATTGTATGAGCA
>JBAVMD010000918.1:0-5022 GCA_049689695.1 Chitinophagaceae bacterium
CCTCTTGTGCCTTGTTTCTTGTACCTTGTTCCTTATTAAAACAATTCCGTTTGCGAGTTGCTGCCTTTTTGCTCTACCCACGAAGTTTTTACGCTTTTTGCATAATCATCAACACGCACGCCTACTGTTCTCCAACCCGTTATTTCTACATTCTTACCGATCTTATACTTGATCTTTCTTACTTGTTCTCCTCTGCCCTTTTCAACGATAAGCACCGGATCGGGATCGGTAGTTACTTCCTGCAGGAAATTATCCTCGCCTTCTTTAATAAAGAGGAATTTACTGTTTAAAGTAGTAGTCTCGATCTTGAAGCGCTTCGCATTAAATTGCTTCTTTTCCATGTCAACATAAATAGCAGTAATGATCTTATCGGGATTGAACTTTTCGATCGACAAGACTTTTTCCGCATCTATGCGGCGGGACAGGTCCTGGTCGATGATCTCATAATAACCATCGCGGTAAAAAACAATGATCTTTTCATCTGCGGCAAAACTGCCCACGGGCCTTCCTTTTTCTTCGGTATTCAACCTTCCGAACTGGTCATCGAACCATATCTTCTTAGCGCCGATGGTGGATTTACCCAGCTCAATGAATTTTACATTCTTTATCGCATGCTTCGTAATGATGTTACCGATGCTGCTACGTCCCTTAATGGCCAGTTCCTCAAAATAATAATCAAATTGCTTGATCCTGGCTGAGCTGGTAGGTTTGAGGTTAACGGTAACAATATCAGCTTCTCCATTCGGCCTTCTTACAAAATAAAAGACCTTGCTTTTTTCATCTCCTTTGGTAAGATCATATTCCTTATCCCTGATAACACCGGTTACATTGAAACGCTTGGCATAAGAAACGCCGGTAGCGCCGTCGGTATAGATCATGTTGTACGTGGTGCGGTCATCATCTTTTTTGAATATGAAGGCTTCTTTTATTCCCTTGCCTACATAGATCTTCTCCCCTACTTTCACCACTTTCATAATACCCCGCTCGGTGAATACGATGATATCGTCCATGGTAGAGCAATCAAAAAGATATTCATCTTTCTTCAGGCCCGTTCCAATAAATCCTTCATCCTTGTTCACATACAGCTTGGTATTTACAATGGCCACCTGCTTTGCCTGGATGGCTTCAAAAGGCCTGATCTCAGTCTTGCGCTCACGTCCCTTACCAAATTTTTTCAGCAGGTTTTCGTAATATGCTACGGTGAAGTCAACCAGGTTGTTCAGGTCGTTCTTCACCTGCTTTATCTCGCCTTCAAGCCCTTTGATCTGCGCATTCAATTCATCAATATCAAGCTTGTATATCCTGCGCACAGGCTTTTCCGTAAGCCTGATAACATCTTCCCGCGTTACATCTCTTCTTAGTTGTTTTCGAAAAGGGGCAAATGCTTTTTCGATGCTCACCAGCACTTTTTCCCAGGTCTCGTGCTTCTTCTCTAATTCCTTGTATATTTTTTCTTCGAAGAATATTTTTTCAAGCGAAGTATAATGCCATTTGTCCTGCAATTCACCCAGCTTGATCTCCAGCTCACGCTTCAGTAAGTCTTTTGTTTGCTCGGCGGATTGTTTCAGCAGGTACTGCACATCTGTGAACACCGGTTTCTGCACACCTACTTCGTCTGACTCATTAGCTTTTTCTTTGATAATAACGCAGGCATTGGGCGAAATGCTTACCTCGCAATCCGTAAACGCATATAATGCATCAATGGTAATGTCTGGTGAAATGCCCGGCGCCAGCTCTATCATCACTTCCACATCCTGCGCAGTGTTATCAGTCACCTTCCTGATCTTAATCTTTCCCTGGTCATTGGCCTTTACAATTGATTCCATCAACTGCGTGGTGGTAACACCGTAAGGAACATCGCGGATAGCCAATGTTTTCTTATCTACTTCGTGGATGTGCGCCCGCACACGCACCTTTCCTCCGCGCTTTCCATTATTGTAATTGGAAACATCTATCAATCCGCCATTCTGAAAGTCAGGATAGATCTCAAATTTTTTGCCGCGCAGGTGTTTGATACAGGCTTCTATCAGCTCGCAAAAATTATGGGGAAGTATTTTAGTGGAAAGCCCTACCGCAATACCCTCTGCTCCCTGCGCCAGCAGCAGCGGAAATTTCATGGGCAGAAAGAGCGGCTCGTTCTTACGGCCATCGTAGCTCAATTGCCACTCGGTAGTTTTGCTGTTGAAAGCAACCTCCAGTGCAAATTTCGAAAGTCTTGCTTCAATGTAACGTGCGGCGGCCGCATCATCTCCGGTCCTTACATCACCCCAGTTACCCTGCGTTTCTATCAGCAGGTCCTTCTGGCCCATGTTCACCAGCGCTTCACCAATGGATGCATCGCCATGCGGATGATACTGCATACTCTGACCAATGATGTTTGCCACTTTGTTGAAGCGGCCATCATCCATCTCCTTCATTGCATGAAGAATGCGGCGTTGAACGGGTTTCAGGCCGTCTTCCACAGCAGGAACCGCACGCTCGAGAATTACATAAGAAGCGTAATCGAGGAACCATGTTTTATACTGGCCCTGCACGCCAGACTCCTGTAGGGGTAAATTCTTTTCTGTGCTCATAGGTATTATTTAGCAACCTGACCGTGTTAGCGATCTGGCCGCTAATTTATATAACAATTATCAGATAGACGATGAGCGGCCTGATCGCTGTCATTACTGCCTCAACTTAAAAACAACCGCTCCGCTTTTATCCGTATCAGACTCCAACCGCACTTCATACGTTTTATCACCGGCTGTTACTTTCATCAATGCGGTATTTGGCGGAATGCTGCCAAGATTGTTTGCATACATCACCAGCTCATTGCTGCGATTAGGATTTGCTTTGAGCTTTACGGTGATGGGCTTGTCTGTAAGCTTTTGCTTTCCAACCACAACCTGCCCGTTAAAATAAACAGTGATGCTGTCGCCATCTATATCGCCATTGTCGTACAGATCAACCTGGAATTCAGGTTTGGTTATTTCGATGGTCTGCTGCACGTTCACCTTGCGGTTGGCAATGGTATTAGGCGCTGATATCGCTTCCGGCATCAACACAGCAAAGAACTGGTTCTTTCCGTTCAATATCAGGTTGGCAGCCTGCTGCACATCTTTTGTTGTAAGCGCGTTGATGTATTTTTCGTAATTCACAAAACGATCGGGATCGCCGCCCTTTGCCTTGAACCCAAGCAATTGATCGAGCCATGTATTGTTTTCTTTCATGGCCACTTTAGTTTGCTCCAGCCATTGCGCCTTCACTTTGTCAAGATATTGCTGGTCCGGGCCCTGCTTTGCGATCATATCAAATTCCTTCTTCACTGTTTTCAGCAGCGTATCTACTTTTTCCGGACCGCACGGCAACTGCAGCACAAAGTTGTAATTGCCGTAAGGAACTTTTTCAAGACTGGCGAAAGTACCGCCACCATAAATGCCCTGCACTTTTTCGCGCAGCTCTTCAATGATGCGGATGTTGAGCACTTCGCTCATGGCCTGTGTTTTTAATTCCAGGTCTTCGCTGAAAGGAATTTCTCCGGCGTAAAAAGCAAGTATGAGACTCTTCTGCTCCTTACCCCTGTTCACCGTCATGTTTTTCTTTCCACTAACCGTACGCACTTTATTATCTACATAATTGAATTTCTTGCCGCTGGCAGGAAGGCTGGCGATGTATTTTTCCACCAGCGGAATTATTTCTTCTTCCTTAAAGCTTCCTACAAATACAAAGTTCATTCCTGATGCATCGCCAAAACGTTCGCGGTAAATAGCAAGTGAGCGGTCGAGATTGATCTTATCATAATACTCGCTCTTTGGAACTGCTATCGGCGCCAGCGGATTGTAGTTGAACAAAGCTTGGTACATGGTATCGATGAATGCCGCCTGCGGATTGGAGCTCAGCATGGCGTACTGCGATTTGTTGCGCTGCACAAATGATTTGAACAGGGAAGTATCTTTTCTCGGCTGCGTGAGATATAGGTGCGTTAACTGAAACAGTGATTCTATATCTTTCACGGTAGAATTACCACGCACACCTTCCGATGTAGGCGAAAAAGATGGGTTCACTGCAACTGTTTTTCCTGCAAGCGCTTTTTTAAGATCAGTCGGAGAAAACTCTCCCACTCCCATGGCGCCAACAACTGCTGTCGCATATTCTGCATTGTATTTGTCAGCCAGGCCGTAATTGTTCTTACCACCTGATCTTGTCGCGCCCATCAGCACCTGGTCGTTCTTAAAATCTGTTGACTTCAGCGTAACAGTTACACCGTTGCTCAGTTTCAATTCAGTTGTACCGAGAGTTGTATTTTTTGTTTTTGAAACGATCTTTCCGGCAACAGGCATGGTTTTCAAAAGCGTAGTCTGCACCAGCTTTTCTTCGTAAGGCTTGATCTCTGCTTTTTCTTTTGCATCGATTACTGCCAGCAGGTCTTTGCCTTCCGGCAATTTTTCATTGGCTTTAGGCTCGGGGCCTGCTACGTACACAAAGCGGTTCTTTTCATCTTTGAAGATCTTTGTAACCGCGTTCACTTCATCAATGGTAATGCCGGGCATGATGGCTTTTACATAATCAAATTCTTTTTCAATGCCGGGCGCAGGTTCCTGCTCCAGGAAATGACTGATGTATTCTTCTACATAAGCACCTGATTCATTCTTATCGCGGTTGTTATACGTTCTTTCATAGAACGCCAGCATGTTCTTTTTAGCACGGTCAAGTTCCGCTGCAGTGAAACCATATCGCTTGGCTCTTTCAATTTCTTCCATCAATGCATTGAAGCCCTTGTTCACATCTCCGGTACCTGCACCGCCAAAAGCGCTGAATGCCTCAAACCCTCTTGCAAATGAGCCGAAGCTGGCAGATGCATAGAGGAAAGGAGGATTTTCTTTTTGAGTTAATTCCTGCAGGCGCTGGTTCATCAGCGTTGTGAATAATTGTTTCACCAGGTCATGCCGGAAATCGCCAATGGTGATGCTCGGCTTTATTTTATAAGCGGGATAGTTCACTGAAAAACTATAGCTGGTAGCTTCTTTATCGGTCACTACC
>JBAVMD010000919.1:0-5468 GCA_049689695.1 Chitinophagaceae bacterium
TTTGATATCTGCTAATACCTGGTTGATGTTTTTACCCGAGTTCATAAACAAACGGGTGAGCAATTGCTTTGAGCCATTCAGAACGAGGGCAAGATTGCCGCTAAACCCACGTGAATACGCCACGGACTTTTCAGGATTCAACGACACGTTGCTTTGTATGACCGGGTTTGCGTTATCGGGTCTTGCATTCGGATTTACACTGATCGCTGCCAAAGCGCCTTTGGCAAATGCGATATTCAGTTTACTGCCGATATTAGAGAAATGCGCGGTGATAGTTGAAGAGAACCCTTCTGGTGCACCGGTAATTATTATAACGATCTTTCCTTTTACATCCACGTTTGCATAATCAGAATACCCGGGTATCTCTAACCCATAACCAACAAATACCAACTGGCCTTCTGCTGAAGCGGTTGATTTCAGGGGATGAGGTATGGGCCCAAAATCGCGCATGAAGACCAGTGAGTCAGCATTGCCGTTTTTATCTTTCAACACCGCAAAGGCAGAAGGGTTATGTATGGTGGATTTGCGTATCACCAACTTTTGCGTGAAGCCGCCATTATCTCCTCCCGGCTTAACGCCCATTTTTTTATATTGATCCACTACATAATCTACCGCCACCTGGTAACCTTCAGTACCCGGCAAACGCCCTTTCAAACGATCATCTGCAAGATAGGCGATGTGCGACCGGATGGTATTGGTGTCCACGCGGTCCATAGCAGCCTTTACATTGTTTGGAATGTTTACTTTCTGCGCAGTTGACCGGAGTGCTGCGAAACAACAAAGCAAAAGCAGGTACTTTTTCATGCGGATAAGATACGGAAAAATTGAAAACGGCTTACTGTTTTACAAACTGGCTGGTTGTAACGGAATTATCTTTCTTTACAAGCTTAATTATATACACGCCCCCGCTCAAATGGCTTATGTTGATCTGCATCTGGTTGTTTATGGTGTTTGTATTCCAGCTTCTGCCATCCACGCTTACTATCTGAATTGCTCGTATTTCATCTGCTTTGACATCTTTTAGTTGTATAAAACTACCGGCCGGGTTTGGCGAAACCATTACATGCATTTCTTTGACCAATTCCACCTTTATTATTTTACTGTGAACAAACCTTCCATCGAGGTCAACTTGTTTTAAACGATAGTACGCAGCAGTTGATGCAAAAGATATGTGTACAAAGCTATAATGGTTTATTCCAGGTAAATTTTTAGCGTCTGCGCGGGCTAATTTTGTAAACGAGATGCCATTTAGGGAGTACTCTATATCAAAATGTGAACTATTTACTTCATTGTCCGTATCCCATGTAATCAAAACATTGCGTTGGTTTCTGGCTGCCGTTAAAAAGAGTAACCGCACGGGAAGCGTGCCGTTCGCATATAACCTGGATGAATAAATATCATAGTCAAGCATACTTCTGAGATCCTGCCACGCAATAATAGCACCGCCTGCGCCATCAGAAATAAGTTGCGCAGCGCTTTGGGAATTTGATTCATTGGCAACAGGAACTCCCCCTGCCGGCCACAAAGCAGTGCCGGCAGCATCGATTCCCTGCGCATAAATATCCTGCTGCGATCCGTTTCTCGAATCCGTCCATAAAAGAATAGCACCGCCTGAAGTTCGCACAGCCAGTTGCGGTTCTTCCTGTATTCCTGGTTCATTGCAAACGGCAATTCCATTTGCCAGCCACTGAATGATTCCAGTCGTATTTATCCGTTGGGCATAGATATTGCGCTCAGTTCGTCTATCTTCCCAACTGATAATGGCGCCGCCTGCACCATCGGAAACCATTTGCTGCGCAAGCTGTATAGCGTTGGCATTGCAAATTGCAATCCCATTACTTAACCATTGCGTTGTTCCCGCTGCATTTACTTTCTGCGCATAAATATCAGTGTTGGAACTAAAGCTCCGGTTGTCAAGCCAGCATATAATTGCACCTCCGCTTCCGTCTGAAATTATCCTTGAATTGTATTGATTGGCAAGATTTGGTTCAGAGCAAATGACAACACCATTAAATGACCAGTTGGCAAATCCGGAAGAAGAAATACGCTGGGCATAAATATCCGGCTGACTGAAACTTCTCCAATCTTCCCATGCAACGATGGCCCCGCCTGAACCATCACTTACCAACTGCGGAATATTTTGCAGCGAAGCAGCAGTACAAACAGCAGTGCCATCAACCGCCCACAGTACAGAACCGAATGAATTGATCCGCTGCGCATAAATATCTGCATTAGGGCCGCCTGGTCTGCCATCACTCCAGGCTATGATAGCCCCGCCACTGCCATCGGCAATTAATTGTTGCGCATTTTGATTTCCAGATGCCATACAAATTGCTACACCATCCACAGTCCATTGCGCTATCCCTCCCGCATTTACGTTCTGGGCGTAAATATCATAATTCCCGCTTCTGTTATCATACCAGGTAATGATAGCTCCACCATTTCCATCGCTGGCCAACCTGGGAGAAAACTGGTCGGAAACAGCATTGCAAATTGCTATCCCGTCAACTGCCCAAAGTAAATTACCATTGGCGTCTATTCGTTGTGCATATATATCCTGTGTTCCGTTCCTTGTATCAACCCACGTAGAAATCGCCCCTCCTGCGCCATCGGTGGTTGATTGTACCATAGTCTGGTTGCCGGCAAAATTGCATACAGGATTGTTTACTGAGGGATTGCTGCTCCATTGGCCATAAGCGGTGCTGCACAAAATGGTTAGCAGTGTAAAAAATATGCGTTGCATCAGGTTTGTTTTATGATGCCAAACCTATTGTTACTGTGCAGAAATCCGTATCCTGTAAAAACAGGATATTTTACAGTTTTCAATAAATCAGAAGTTATACAATATGGGCGAAAACAAAAGAATTGTTTACTATTTCTCAAACAGATCAGGGTAATCTGTAATAATGCCATCAACCCCCAACTGCTTCAACCTTTCCATTTCTTCAAGGCTATTGACTGTCCAGGGAATAACTTTCATATTCTTTTGATGGCATTGCTGCAGCAGAGCTGTGGTGACCAGTGAAAAATGCGGGCTGTATACTTTTGGTGTAAATCCCAATTGCTGCAATTGTTCGTCGAGAGAACGCTTATCGGTTCCTTCAATCAGTAATGAAGTGACGATTGCGGAATATTTGCGCTGCATTACCTGCAAAGCCCTGGGATCGAAGGATTGGACCGTAGTCCGGTCAGCGGTCTTTGCATTATTGATCACTGCCATTGCCAGGTCAACAAATTCTTCAACCGGCGGATGTTTCTTTCCGTCGTTCTCGGGTTTTGATTTGATCTCGATGTTATACAACATCGTTCTGCCCTTTAATTTTGCGTATGCTTCGCAGGCAACCAGCAAATCAGACAACAATGGCTTTACAGCGGATATCTTTTGTTGCCGCGGGAAATCTGGGTGCGGCTTTAATCCAACATCATATTTTTTAATGCTGTCGTAAGGCATGTTGTACAGCAAATGCGTGGCAGCTTCTTTTTTTGTAAGGGACTTTCCATCCGGCGCAGTGGTAATGTTCTCATTAAAATACGGATCGTGAGAAACCACTACCTTTTTATCTGCGGAGATCACTACATCCATCTCCAGCGTTGTTACACCCAGGTCAATGGCTTTGAGCATGGCGGGAATGGTATTCTCCGGCATCAAGCCCCTGCTGCCCCTGTGGCCTTGTTTATCAAATGCAATGGTTGAAGATGATAGCTGCCTGTTGGTTGAACAGGCAGCTATCATCAATGGAAGAATGATCAATAGCACTGATTTCTTCATGGCTTAATTTTCGAGATACTTTCCTTTTAGTAACACATCTTTCCAGACTTCATAGCCGGCGGCATTCAGGTGAAGGCCATCATTGGTGTATTTCTTTTCGAGCTTTTTATCTGCATTGAGAAAGTGCGGGTACAGATCGATAAGCGTGATCTTTTCTTTGGCAGCCAGCTTCCGCAATTCTTCATTTATGTAGAGGATGTGCTCATCTTTATTGTAATGATTTTTGAATTGCGTGAACTCGTTGTTCACCGGCATCAGCGTATGAAAGTATATCCGGGTGTTGGGAGATTCAGCCTTAATGCGTTGGATCATCCACTGGTAATTACGAAGAATAAAGCTGTCAGGTATGTTACGCGAGATATCGTTGATACCAATCAGTATAAAAACTTTGGCAGGCTTGCCTTCAGTTACTTCATCCAGGCGTTCCAGCACACCAAATGTAATATCGCCTGAAATGCCGCGGTTCTTTACATCACTTCTTCCCAGCAACTCACTCCAATCTACTCCGGCCATAATGCTGTTGCCTAAAAAAACAATATCCTTAGATGAATTAGGGTATGCGCGAAATTGCTCCACCCGCTGCTTAATGTTTCCCGGGCGGTACGTGCTGTCCCATTGTGGCGCCTGGGCCATTAAAGCCGTACAACACCATAAGGCGAACGAAAGCAAGAAGAACTGTTTCATATTTCTTATTACCCGTTTAACGCAGGCAGCGTTTGAGTTGCTGAATATTTTTTTCCAAAGCGATCAGTCGCAACAACCTTCACCTCTTTACTTTCTGCCGGCACCATAGCGCGGAATAAATGGTTTGTCATTCTTGGCTCTGCAAAGCCCCGCGGCTTGGGAAGATCAGGGCCCAGCATAGATTTATATGCATCGGGATCAAACCCTTCAAACTGCTCCAGTGAACCTTTACTTACACCATCCACCCAATATTCTGTCTTCCATTTGGGATCGTAGTTCCAGATGTTTGCGATCACCTGCTTTTGAATAGAAGAATAATCAGCAAGAAATAATTTCATCTGGTAATCTGCAGGCTTGCCTGTGCTTTGGTAATGCCAGGTCAACTCCTTGCCTTTTACTTTGTAAATGCCATAGCCGCAAGGAGTGCCATCGCTGCAAATAGGTCCCGTCCACCATGCACCGCAAACCGTACCGTGATTGTGTTCATAAATATTATTCTTTTCCGCATTCACATTGTAATGTGTGTGGCCCGACATAATGTGAACGTCGCGCCCCTCCAGCAATGCATACAGCGCTTCCTTGTTCTTGGTGCCACTGTGAATGGGAATATGCACACAAAGCACAATCAGTTTATCTTTTGGTACAAAGGCTAAATCTTTCTGCAGCCAATCCAGTTGATGCTGCTGTATCCATCCGTCATAATCACGGTCTGTGCCCAGGTAACGCACATTGTCCATCACTACATAATGCACCTCACCACGGTTGAACGAATAGTAAGTAGGGCCATAAGTTTGCTGGAATGTATCGTCTGAAGTTTCATCGCCGCCTTTGCGGTAATCCATATCGTGATTGCCCAGGCACTGGAAGAAAGGAATGTTCATTTGCGCTACCGCTTTATCGTAGTCATCAAACAGTTTTAATTCATCCCAGACAATATCGCCAACAGTAATTCCGTGAAGCAAGGTGTTTGCACCGGCGGCCGCAACATATTTTTTTACATCAGGCACGCTTTCTT
>JBAVMD010000920.1:0-3411 GCA_049689695.1 Chitinophagaceae bacterium
CGGCCGCTAATTACTTTCCGATTGGCTTGCAGTTGTTATTCGCATTGATCTTTGTGGTGCTTACCCTTGGTGCAACCCATTTTCTGGGGCCCAAGCGTAAAACTTCAGATAAGCTGGAGACTTTCGCAAGTGGAATTGAAAGTCATGGTGATGCCAGGCAACCCATGGCTATTAAATATTTCCTGGTAGCTATCCTGTTTGTGCTGTTTGATGTGGAGGTTATTTTCTTCTATCCTTATGCAGTTAATTTTAAGGAGCTGGGATGGGAAGGATTTCTTGCTGTGTTGATGTTCATAGGCTTTTTTCTTTGCGGATTCATATACATCCTTAAGAAAGGCGCCTTGCAGTGGGAGGATTAATTAAGAAAGTTTAAAAGTTTGGCCGGGAACTGATTTATGGTATGATGCGTGCGGTATAACGGTTGAAACAATCAAAATAAAGATTATGGCTCGTCCTGTACGGTATAATATAAATGCTATAAAGCCGGATGTAAACTCGCACATCCTGGTAGGCGATGCCCCTCAGGGGCATGGTGGGGAAGGTTTTTTTGCTACCAAATTCGACCAGGTAGTAGGTCTTGCGAGAAAGAATTCTATCTGGCCTCTCCCGTTCGCCACATCTTGCTGCGGTATTGAGTTCATGGCTACCATGGGCGCGCATTACGATCTTTCGAGGTTTGGCTCTGAGCGTGTGGGTTTTTCGCCCCGCCAGTGCGACCTGCTGATGGTAATGGGCACTATCGCCAAAAAGATGGGGCCGGTAGTAAAACAGGTTTACCTTCAAATGGCGGAGCCACGCTGGGTGATAGCTGTAGGAGCCTGCGCCTGCAGCGGTGGTATTTTTGACAGCTACAGTGTGTTGCAGGGTATTGACCAGGTAATTCCGGTTGATGTGTATGTGCCAGGTTGCCCTCCCCGTCCCGAAGCTATTATCGATGGCGTGATGAGGATTCAGGACCTTGTGCATGATGAAGGTTTGCGCAGACGGCATAGTTCGCAGTACAAAGCGCTGATGGAGAGTTATGGAATACAGTAATAATTAGCAAATTAGCAAATTCGAAAATAGCTCAATTATGAGTGGTTAATTTTCACATTGAGCAATTGAGCAATTTTCACATTAATACATGACCAACGAAACGATCAAACAAAGGCTTATTGAGAAATTTCCGGACATAGTCTCGAATTTCGAAGAGCCTTATGGCATGCTCACATTTGAAGCGCCCAAAGATCATAACCTGAAAGTGATGCAGTTCCTTTATGATGATCCTGAGCTTCGTTTCCGGTTTCTTACAGATCTCCAGGCGGTACACTATCCCCATTACAAAGGCCGTGAACTGGCTGTGGTATATCATCTTCACAATCTTGAAGACAACGTGCGCATTCGGTTCAAAGTATTTACAGATATCAGCCAGCCCGACGTGTATACAGCGGTAAAATTATTTTCGGCTGCCAATTGGATGGAACGCGAAACCTACGACTTTTACGGCGTGAATTTCGTTGGGCATCCTAATCTCAAGCGTATATTGAACGTGGACGAAATGGATTATTTCCCGATGAGAAAAGAATATCCGCTTGAAGAGCAAACAAGAATAGATAAGGATGATGAAATGTTTGGAAGAGGTGGAACGATAAATAATTAGCAAATTCGAAAATTAGAAAATGGCGCAATGGCGTCGCTCATTTTCACATTGCGAAATTTTCACATTTTCAAATTAATATGAGTGTCGAAGAACATATAAAGCTGCCGGAAGGTTCTATTGAAAAACAAACCACTACGCTTAACCTGGGCCCTACACACCCGGCCACGCATGGCGTATTTCAGAATATTCTTGAATTGGATGGCGAGCGTATTGTATCGGCCGTACAAACGGTAGGCTACATCCACCGCGCATTTGAAAAAATTGCAGAGCGCCGTCCGCTTTACCAGATTACTCCGCTTACAGACAGGCTTAACTACTGCTCATCGCCCATCAACAATATGGGCTGGCATTTAACCTGCGAAAAATTATTGGGGGTACAGACTCCTAAACGGGTAGACTACCTGCGCATTATTATCATGGAGCTGGCGCGGATTGCAGATCACCTCATCTGTAATTCCATTGTGGGTGTTGATACAGGTGCGTACACCGGCTTCTTATATGTAATGCAGTACCGCGAGCTTATTTACGAAATATGGGAAGAGGTTTGCGGGTCGCGCCTCACCACCAATATCGGCCGCATAGGCGGATTCGAAAGAAACTTCAACAATACAGCATTCACGAAACTGGAAAAATTTCTGGATGAATATCCTGCTGTGCTTAGAGAATTCGAAAACCTTTTCAGCCGCAACCGCATTTTTATGGAACGTACTATGGGCGTGGGTCCCATCAGTGCTGAAAGAGCTTTGAATTACGGCTTTACTGGCCCTAACCTGCGCGCTGCGGGGGTTGATTACGACGTACGCGTGCATACGCCGTACAGCAGTTACCAGGATATCGACTTCGTCATTCCTGTTGGTTCTACCGGCGATTGTTACGATCGTTTCCTCGTTCGTAACCAGGAGATGTGGCAATCTCTGAGCATCATACGGCAAGCCTACCAGAAGGTACAGGAATTCAAAGGCAAGGAGGCTGAAGTTTTCCATGCAGATGTGCCCGAATATTATTTGCCCGATAAGGAGGATGTATACACCAAAATGGAAGCGCTTATCTGGCACTTCAAGATCGTGATGGGTGAAACAGATATCCCGCCGGGAGAAGTATACATGAGTGTTGAAGGAGGCAATGGCGAGCTGGGTTTCTATCTTATCAGCGATGGAGGAAGAACGCCTTACAGGCTGCATTTCCGCCGTCCATGCTTTATTTATTACCAGGCTTACGAAGAGCTTACCAAAGGAAGCATGCTGAGCGATGCAATTGTTACGATGAGTAGCCTGAATTTGATCGCGGGAGAGATGGATGGATAATGTGATAATGTGAAAATTCGAAAATAGCTCAATTATGAGTAGTTAATTTTCACATTGAGCAATTGAGCAATTTTCTAATTAACTATATGCAATTTTCAGAGCAGAAACTGGCGGAGGTTCAGCAGATCGTTCAGCGCTATCCGGAAGGAAAGCAAAAAAGCGCGCTGATACCTGTGCTGCATCTTGCGCAACAGGAGTTTGGCGGATGGCTGAGCGCAGAAACGATGGACTATGTTGCTTCACTGCTGCAACTGGAACCTATCGAGGTATACGAAGTAGCAAGCTTTTACAGCATGTACAACCTGAAACCGGTTGGGAAATATGTGTTTGAAGTTTGCCAGACAGGTCCGTGCATGCTGAATGGCAGCGACCAGATCATCGAATACATTAAACAGAAATTAAGCATAGGGAAAGGCGAAACAACAGCCGATGGCCTGTTCACTTTAAAAACAGTGGAGTGTCTTGGGG
>JBAVMD010000921.1:0-7660 GCA_049689695.1 Chitinophagaceae bacterium
TCCTTATATTAAGCATAAACGCAGAGGCGACTCTTACATATTAAATGGGGCGCTTAAGATCAATATAGCTTTTTCAAAAGGTCAGAATATTTACTATGCATTACAACATAATATTGGCCAGATCATATATGTAAAATCACAAGACAGATTATTGAATTATTCAGAGTTTGTGGGGCTTCTTAGGAACGAAAACTCATTTGTTTGGTTTTCAAGGTTGATTGATTTTTTTATCTGCGTTGGCAAAGGCGAAAAAAACGAAAATCTTGAGTGGGCTCTTCAATCTATTCAATCTCTAAGCCTGCATATTGAAAAGAAATATCGTTTAGGATCATCTATTGAAGGAAGATTGATAATTGAAAATAGTAAGTGATTTTAGTATATAAAAGAACCAACAGGTAATATCTTCGACACCACCGTTCCGCCCGGACACTTTTGAAAGTATATGCCTCCTCACTCGAAATAAACCATCCTCTATTTGAGGATAAGAAACCGGGTTTTAACGGTGCTCTGCCAAGCTTGTTTTATGTAAATTGTATGAGATAAAAATTCTTTTGAAGAAGGTGAATTTTTGATGAGGGAATAAAAAAATACCAACCAGGCGTTTGATCTTCTATATTGCGTCTATTCCAAGTAATCCTGAATAAAAAATATACTTCATGAATCCGGGAATACAATTAGAAGATATAGAAATCCGCACAGAGTTAAGACCTGGCGATATTGGATATGTAACTTATCTGCATGGAATTTTATATGCTGAAGAATATAATTACGGAATTTCTTTTGAAGGCTATGTTGCGGCAGGCTTACAGGAGTTTTACCAGCAGTACAACCCTGAAAAAGACAGGGTGTGGGTTTGTGAACACAATAAGAAGATCGTTGGCTTTTTATTACTGATGCACAGACAAGAATCAACTGCACAGCTAAGATATTTTATTCTGATGCCTGAATACAGGGGCATTGGCCTTGGGAAAAAATTAATGAATTTATACATGGATTTTTTACAGGACAAAGGATACAAGCATTCTTACCTGTGGACGACAGATGAACTTTATTCAGCCGCATTTTTGTATAAACGGGAAGGCTTTACATTAACCGAAGAAAAAGATTCAACTGCTTTTGGAAAGCCCGTGAAAGAGCAACGGTATGATCTGTTTTTAAAAAGCTAAGCCCACCTAAGCCAAAGCTCGGGTGGGCAAAATTTGTGTTGCTTTCTGACGGACCTATTCTATTTAACCTTCATCGCGTCTGTTGTTCTTCCGCCTTGCTTCAGCACTACTTTTGTAATTTTCCCCGATTCATTCACAAATTCAAACTGTGCATCATTTACTTTCAGAAAGAATTTATTATTGGTTGAGGCAAACATTTCCATTTTTTCCTGACCAGTAGGCTGTAAGAAGAGCCTGTCGTTTTCTTTGATGATCGTAAAACTGAATTGAGGTGTCACTTCATATACGCCGGCATAGGTTTGCAGGATCTTTTCGTCCACCTTTATTTCAACCTGCTCAAACACAGGTTTATCAGATTTGTTCCACACTTCATTCCCTGTGCGGCTGTGTATGGTGAGCTTTTCAAATTTACCAGCCTTGCCCGCAACAAATTGTATGGCTATCATGGGATCGTCAAAAACAAACCGGTCTTTTGCTATGGCTTTTACACGCATCTTTGGCGCCCTTCCGCGTTGCGCATACAGGTTGTTTTTTTCAGCACTGATTATAAATTGATCGCCAGCTTCATTTTCGTACACACCTGTATAAGTTTGCAAAACTGAATCTGCCAGTTGCACTTCCTTGTAATCGTACGGCTTGCCTATGGCAACAGCTGCAAGCTTTGCGGTAACCATTTCAGGAGAGAAACAATTGCAATTGGATAATACCACTACATATACATCTTCTTTAGGCAGATACATGGCCATCGTTACAAAACCATCAATGAGGCCGCCGTGCCAGATGCTGGGGCTTTCCTGTATAAAACCAAAGCGCCATCCATATCCATAATTGCTTTCCTTACCGTTGTTGAGCTTATACCGGGTAAATGCTTTCTGAAGGGTTTCTTTTTTAACCAGCTTATAAGATTGAAGGGCCTGCTGCCACTTGAAAAGATCTTCTACTGTTGAAAGTATGGCGCCTGCAGCATAGGGTTGGGTCATGCTTATGCCCCTCGCATTTTCAATACCGTTGTCGCCCTGTGAATAACCTGCCGCACGGTTCCTGATAAGCTTTGTATCATCCCCAAAAAAAGAACTCGTCATACCAAGGGGCTTGAAAAAATTATCTTCCAGGTATTGCTGGTAGGTCTTGCCTGTTATCTTTTCAATAATATGACCGAGTAAAACGTAATTCGAGTTACTGTATTCATACCTGGTGCCGGGCGCAAAACGCATTGGCTGGTTTTGGAAATAGCTTATTATTTCGGCTGGAGTGAAATCCCTTTTAAATCTTTGAACTGAATCGGGGAGACTGGTGAAATCCCGTATGCCTGATGTATGTGTCAACAAATGCTCAATCCTTATTGTTGATCCCTGAACAGGATAGTCAGGAATAAACCTGGTGATCTCATCCTGCAGATTGAGCTTTTCGCGCTCCATCAGTTGCAGTATGGCAATAGCGGTAAATTGCTTGGTGATTGATGCGATCCTGAAAATGTTCCCCGTTTCCATGGGAATGTTAAGCTCAACATTCGCCAATCCAAATGCTTTTTTATAAATGATCTTTCCCCCGCGACTCACTAAAGCAGTAACGCCGGGACCGTTCAATGAAAATTTTTCTTTCATTACATTGTCGAATTCAGAGGATAGCTTCGTGTTTACCTGCGCAGACGCAGAATTGTATAGTGCTCCGCCAAGTGCGAGCATCAGCATGATCTTTTTCATTTAATTTCCTTTATGTGATTTTTGATTTTAAAAATTGAGGTAAGGCATAGTATTGCCTGTCAGCTCTTGAAGCTGTTAGTATTTCAGTTGACGAAATTTGTGTTGTTAAAAGGCTAATTTGTCCGGCAACAGGAAGAAAACAAGCAGTGCGAATGAAAATAAAAATATCGCAATGTTGACCGGCCGGTATTTGATTGTAATCAGAAGTTCTTTTGCTTTTTTATTCTGTTGAAAATGGCAGATCGCCAGCGCGTTTATGATCATTGCAGCGAGGGGCAACCCGATAAAGATCACTGGGATCAGGTAGGTCAGCACCGGATTGTCGTCAATGGCCGCAAAGAATCTCCGCACGAAATCAAGATAGGCAGCGTTTAAGCCTAATTCAGTTTTAAGCAAAAGCGTAACGGCAAATATTAGTGGCACCAGCAGCAACCACAATCCCGCTTTTGATGATTTTTTATAACTCAGAAATGGGATCTTCAGCTCACGCGGCTGCATGATCTTTTCTGTATCAGGCATTTGCATGTGGGTCAACATATTTTCAACATCCTCGTTTTTCATACTTAATTTTTAAAATTCTCTTTTAATTTTTCAATTCCTCTTGAGAGAAGGGATTTAATGGTGCCTTCTTTTTTATCCAGGATCATTGCGATCTCCGCTATTGATTTATGTTCAAAAAACCTCAATGAGATCACATCCTGGTATTTTATATCGAGCTTTTTAATAAACTCGTTTATTCTCATAAACTCCTGGTGCTTTTCCAGCTCATCATGAAGCTTTATACTTTCTGTTTCGGCATTTGAATGATCTGTCACATCAATTCCATACTCTTCCTGTATCCTGCTGAGCGAGTGCGGTGTGTATTTACGGCTGTTAAAATATTTATTCAACTCATTTGTTGCAATCTGGTACAACCAGTACAACATAGAGATGTTCCGCCATTTGAACTTCGCAATATTCACAAAAGCTTTCAGGAAGGTCTCTGCAGTGATATCCCTGGCTGCTTCATAGTCGGTAGTTCTGCGATAGACATATCCAAATATCCTGTTATAGAATGCGTCATATACCTGACCAAATTTCTGAGGGTCATTTTCAATGTCCTTAAGCAGTTGTTCTTCATTCAAAATCCTTTGCTCTTTTAAGTATAATCGAACATGAGGAAAAAGGTTGCACTTTTTTCCGAAAAAGTTGGAGATTTTTTTTGGGCGTTGTGGGAAATATGGCGTTAAGCGTTGGTTTTGAAGGAGATATTCCGGCAGTTTTAAGAATGTCTTTCCCCTGCCCTTACCGCAAAAACATGAAGTATTTGTGGAAACAATGCATCCATAGCTTCATTTACGGCGCGTTCTGAACCAGGCAATGTAATCACCAGGGATTGCTTGATGAATCCTGCAACACCGCGTGAAAGCATTGCATACGGCATCCGTTCCTGCCCATAGTTCCGAAGCGTTTCCATGATGCCGGCAATGGGCGTTTCAAGCAGCGGCGCAATCGCTTCCGGTGTTACGTCTTTTAAAGACAACCCCGTGCCGCCGGTAAACAATATCAAATTAATATTATCTGAACTTAATGCCTCTGCTTTGGACCTTATAATATTCACGTCATCCGGAATAATTTCATACACAACGGGATTTAAACCATGCAGCTTCAGCTTTTCTATTGCTGCCTTTCCGGCCGTGTCGCTTCCCTGCCCATTGGCTATTGTATCAGAACAAACAATAACCGCGCAGGAAATTTCTGTGTCCAGCGATTTTTTCTTATCAGATTTACCGCCTTCTTTATGAAGCAATCTAATATTTGCTATTTCGATTGCTTTGTCTATAGGTTTGAGCATGTCATACATTGTAAGAGCAGTAACCGAGGCGCCATGCATGGCTTCCACTTCCACACCGGTGCGATAGATAGTATGCACTTCTACTTCTATCAGAATATTTAGTCCATCTACATTGTAACGGATGGCGGCAAATTCAATCGGGAGGGGATGGCAATCAGGAATAACATCACTTGTTTTTTTGATGGCCAGCAAGCCCGCCGCCCGGGAAAATTCAAATACATCCCCTTTAGGCACCTGTTTATTTACAATGGCATCAATTGTTTCCTGCCTGGATGTTTTTACAGTGGCCGTAGCAATAGCTTTTCGGAGTGAGGTGGGTTTATGCGTAATGTTATTCATGTGGATTTTAGTGATTTTCTTTCCATTGGAAGGAAGCGTCTTCAAATAGCTCCTTTCCCCAGACCGGCAATTCCTTTTTAATACGCTCCACTATTTCTTCGCATGCATCGATAGCTGCTTTGCGATGCTTTGAAGAAGTAAAGACAAAAAGGGAAATTTCGCCAGCTTTTACTGTTCCTAAACTGTGATAAATATGCATGCAGGTAAGCTGGTATTTTTCAAAGATCGCTTCCCTGATGTTGTGCATTTGCTGTAGCGCCATTTCTTCGTATGCGGTGTATTCAATAGCAGCCACTTGCTTTCCATCAATTTCATCGTTGCGCACCTGGCCTAAAAAAATACTGTGCGCACCTATTTCGGTTTTGGTATTGTGCTTTTGAATACTGTCAGCAATGAATGCCGGCGCTACCGGCCCCTGAACAAAAATATTTTTAGGTTTTGTGTGCATGTTTTTTTGCGATTGATAATACCGGTCACGCATTGTTCAATTTTAGCCGCCACTGTATGGGGGTAAGAGCGCCACCGTTTCCACACCGTCCAAACTGGTTTCTGTTGTTACAAACTGCATATCTACAGCAATGGCGTATTGCTGATCTTTCAGGTCAGGAAAATCAGTCTCCAGTTTTACTATCAATGCCTGCGTAGATGCAAGCCGGTCCACTTCAAAAGCCTTTTTTCCGAAGACATCAATGAGTGGACCAAATGCCAGTATGTTTATCTTACTCATTTTTCTATGCAGTTGTAAACAATAATTTATAAACAGCCAGCACGAGCACCATTGCCAGCACATTTCTCAAAATGGATTGCCTGAACTTCAATGCCCCAAAATAAGCGCCGCCCAGACCTCCTATGAACGCAACGACCACGTAAATGTACATGTCTGTTGTGAATTGAACACCTTGCGTGAGCATGCCGGCCAGGCCCGAAAACGAATTAACAAAAATAAAAAGCGCACTAATGGCTGCCGTCTGTTTCTGATCGGTCCATTTCAGCAATAACAAGACCGGCGAAAGTATTATACCGCCTCCGATCCCTATCAGGCCGGATAAAAAACCAATTATGCCACCAATCAGGATGGACAACCCGATATTGTTCTCTTTTTGCTGCGTTGCTTTTGTATTGCTGAAAAAGAAAAACCGGATGATGGGAATAAGCAGTAACACACCCAATATCTTTTTGTATACAACAGCATCAACCATCACCAATCCGCCAACATAAGCCAGCGGCACAGAGGCAAGTGCAAAAGGCCAGAATATCTTCCAGCGAAAATGACCACCGCGATAAAACTGGATAAACGACGTTAGAGAAACAAACAGGTTCAATAAAAGGGCCGTTGGTTTCATTACTGTTGCAGCTACGCCGAACAGCGCCATTAATGCAAGGTAACCGCTTGCCCCGCCATGCCCTACGGAAGCGTACAGAAAAGCCACCAGGAACAATAAGCCATAAAATAACAGCATGCTATCCATTTCCTGTGTTCAAAAGTTTAATAAATGTACATCTACCTGCGTGCCCTCGCTGCAGTCAGTGACGGTTTCATCAATCTGTATGAGGCAATTGGCATTTGCGAAAGAACTTAACCGATACGATTCCTGGCCATGTAATGCAGTAACTGTTGTACCATCGTAATAACCCTTTAAAAAATGAGTAAGCCCGGCTGCTTTTTTAAAAGGCGAGGCCAATCGTGCCTGTATTATCCGCACGCCTGTCTTTTGCCTGACCATCTTTTTTAATGCCGGTTCTGCATACTCATAAAAACACGTAAGTACTGATGCCGGGTTGCCGGGTAAACCAAAAACTAAGGTGTTTCCTTTCTTTCCAACATACAAAGGTTTGCCTGGCCGTTGCCTTACTTTATGAAACAATGTTTTTACTTCGCACGCTGTTGCCGCCTGTAAAACAAAATCATAATCTCCTACGCTGATGCCACCGGTTAAAAAAACAACATCGCTTTGCTGCAATGCTTCCTTCAGGACCTGAGTAACTTTTTCCAAACTATCTTCTGCCTTAAAAACTTTTATTTCAGGCATGTTCAATAGTTTTAATGCCGCCGTCAATGAAAATGAGTTGGATTCATACACCTGGCCGGGTTGCAAAGGCTTGCCCGGAATTTGCAATTCGTTACCCGTAACAATGAGGCTAATGGAAGGATATGGGTATATCAATACTTCGATAACCCCCATGCTGGCTAAAAATCCAATTGCGGCAGGCGTTAACAGGCTATCCTGTGCCAAAGCCAGGTCACCGGTTTTTATTTCCGATCCCCTTGCTCTTACGTTTGCGCCGCGAACGATATTTTCATCATCTATTATTAAATGATCGTTTTGAAGCTTAGCTTTTTCCTGCATCACTACTGTATCCGCCCCGTGTGGAACAGCGGCACCGGTAAAGATCCTGACGGCACTACCGGCCAACAGAATAGCCGAAGGATTGCTACCTGCAGCTATTTCACCTTTTACTTCCAATGATTGATTCAATTTCCAATCTTTAAATGAAAATGCATACCCATCCATGGAGGATTGATCAAATGCCGGAATGTCAATCGGGGAGTAAATATCTTCTGCCAGCACTTTGCCTGCTGCGAGGCTGAGCTCACACCTTACCGGTGTGAGTGCGGC
>JBAVMD010000922.1:0-11864 GCA_049689695.1 Chitinophagaceae bacterium
AGCATTCATTAATGAATGCTGAAAAGCGCTTATAATCAGAATCCGAAAGTTGGGGCCAGGAGAGTAATTCAATCTCTGTAATAATCGAAATGACGGGAATTTTAGCATTTATAATATTAATGCAAACATCATCCCCTTTAAATGCCCGGATAATAATGTTTGTATCAATACCTATAATTTCTATCATCTCTCATTCTTCTTTGAGTTTCAAGGATATCCCCTTTCCAATCCAATGTGTTCGCATACTTAGTCATGTCAATAGGATTCTTTTTGACGTCTTCCGGTAAGGTGGATGCAGGAAGCTGTTTTAATAAATTATCAATTTCCTCTTTTGTCATTTCCTTAGTAATAGTCAGAACCATTGGTATTTTTTTTCAAATTACACAAAAAGGACGATATCTCTTAACTGAGAGATTTATACGGTTAATTAGAAAATATAAAAATGGCTCAATGACTCAATGAAGGAACTTCTTCATTGAGCCATTTTCATATTTTCTAATTTATTTAAGATTATGAAATACCTTCTGCACATCTTCGTCCTGCTCCAGCTTGTCTACCAGTTTTAGTACTTCCTGTGCGTGCTCTTCGCCTAACTCTACTGTTGTGCCAGGGATCCATTCCACTTCCGCACTCAGCGGGGTGATGCCTTTATCCTCCAGCGCCTTTTGCATTTTACCAAAGTCGTTGAAGGTGCAGCGAACTACTATCACTTCCTCGCCATTTTCACCGGTGCTTTCGCCCATTTCTTCCAGTCCATGGTCTATCAGTTCAAATTCCAAATCTTCTGTATTCAAACCTTCAGGCTTTAATTTGAACACTCCCATTTTTTTAAACTGGAAGCTCACACTGCCACTATTGCCCAGGGTGCCATTGAGTTTATTGAAATGCGATTTTACATTGGCCACCGTGCGTACGTGATTATCGGTAGCTGTCTCCACCAGTATCGCTACTCCGTGCGGGCCATATCCTTCGTACAAAATCTCTTCAAAATTCTCCATGTCCTTTCCCTGTGCGCGCTTGATGGCGGCCTCCACGCGGTCTTTTGGCATGTTCACGGCCTTGGCGTTTTGCATGGCACGGCGAAGGGCAGGATTGACATTAGGGTCAGCACCAGCGGCTTTAACTGCTATGGCAATATCTTTTCCCACGCGGGTGAACTGCTTGGCCATCCGGTCCCAGCGGGCAAACATCGTAGCCTTTCTTACCTCGAAAATTCTTCCCATTTTTTTATTAAGTTATTTATTTAGATGGTCAGTAAGTCAGTAAGTCATTAGGTCATTAGGTCATTAGGGTATAAGCTATCTATCAATGACCTATTGACCTAATGCCCCAATGACTTACTGACTAATACGATCTTTTGACCATTACGAGCAAAAATAAGCCAGAACCTATAAAACAAAAAACCGTCTCTGGAGACGGTTTTTTGATAATTCTTCAAAGCCGTTGCTTCGGAGAATTACAGCATATTTATTTATCTTTTTTCAAATTTATCAGCTGTTGGCAATACGTCCCCGGGGTTCTCTAGTTTGCTGTTCTTACGGCTGTAAGCAAAATAGATCAGCAAACCAACAATCATCCACACCAGGGCGCTCAGCAATGTTGGTCCGGGTAATCCCACGATCATAGCGGTACAAACTATCATACCCAGGATAGGAACCAATGGAACCAACGGGGTTTTAAATGGTCTTACCGTTTTGGGATCTTTTACCCGCATAACCCAGATACCTGCGCATACCAGTACGAATGCGAACAACGTTCCGATGCTGGTAAGGTCGCCCGCAACGCTACCGGGCACAAAGGCTGCAAAAGCTCCTACGAAAACAAAGAGTATAAGGTTTGATTTGTAAGGAGTTCTATACTTTGGATGCACAGCAGAAAAAGCCTTGGGTAATAAACCGTCGTTAGACATAGAATAGAACACCCGGCTTTGACCCATCAGCATCACGAGTATCACAGACGAAAACCCTGCAAGAATGGCTATTGTTACCGCGGTCGATAACCACTCATATCCTGGCATGTATGATGAAATGGCGTAAGCTACAGATGCTTCTTTTCCTTTGCTTGGATCAACAAAATCAGTATATGGGGCAACGCCAGTCAAAACGTGCGAGAACAGGATATACAATATGGTACACACAACCAGCGAACCCAGGATGCCTATAGGCATATCCCTCTTAGGGTTCTTTGCTTCCTGGGCCGCAGTAGATACAGCATCAAAGCCAATGAAGGCAAAGAACACGATACCTGCCCCGGTCAGTACCCCGGTCCACCCGTGGTTCCACAATCCTTCATACCCCGGCTGATTGGCCGGAATGAAATAAGGAGTATGGTTTTCGGGACGTATAAAGCTCCATCCAATGGCGATGAAAACAAGTACGATCACCACTTTTATAAATACGATGATGGCGTTTACGATTGCAGACTCTTGTGTGCCTTTAATAAGCAGCAAGGTTAGTATCAACAGGATCACCAATGCCGGAGCGTTCATGATGCCTGTATAGGTAATACCATCTATTGTAGCCGATTCCATCGGCGAGTGGCACCAGGCATATGGAATCGCCCCTCCTAAAAGCGTATTCAGGTATTCGCTCCATGCAATGGAAACCGTGGCTGCGCCAAGGGCGTATTCAAGAATGAGGGCCCAGCCTATTATCCAGGCTATCAGTTCGCCCATGGTTGTATAAGCGTAGGTATAAGCACTTCCGGCGATGGGGATCATGGAAGCAAATTCAGCATAACACAAACCTGCAAACGCGCATCCTACAGCAGCAATGATGAATGAGATGGTCACGGCAGGACCCGCATGGCCACCGGCAGCAGCCGCAGTACGTACAAACAATCCTGCACCAATGATGGCTCCTATTCCCAGTGCCACCAGGTTCCAGGAACCCAGTGTCCGTTTCAAGCTTGTGCTTGAATCAGCCTGGTTCATTAAGCCAGCCAATGATTTCTTTCTGAATAAGCTCATAAGTTAATGTTGGTTTTAAGAATAGGTCTAAAAAAAGATGTGGAAAGATAAAGATTTATCCAGATTGCCAATTAAAAGATTTACTGACTGTTATAGCCGAATTTGGGAGGTATCGCGCCTATTGATTTATTCATTAATGTATATATATTGCGCCATTAACCACCATGCGTATGACCAAAGGCAACCGGCTAACATTATTCATCCTGATTGCAATGGTAACCGGTGTTCTTACAGGATATCTTATCCATGAGAATGCGGAGCCTGAAACCATAACGAAGTTCTCTGCCAACATCAAACTGCTGAGCACTATTTTTATCCGCCTCGTTCAAATGATCATAGCGCCGCTTGTATTTACAACACTGGTGGTGGGCATTGCAAAGCTGGGCGATCTGAAAGCCGTAGGGCGCGTGGGTGGAAAAGCGCTGCTGTGGTTTGTTTCAGCTTCACTCGTGTCTCTTCTGCTCGGGCTGGTACTGGTGAATTATTTTCAACCCGGCAAGTATATTGACCTTTCGCAAAAAGATGTTGAAGGGCTGAGTGACCTGATGGGCAAGCAAAAAAGTTTTTCCCTGCTCAATTTTGTGGAGCATGTTATTCCAAAGAGCTTTATTGAAGCAATGGCGGCCAATGAGATATTGCAGATCGTTGTATTCTCTATTTTCTTTGGAGTGGCGGCTGCTGCAATAGGCGAGTTCACCAAGCCTCTCGTAAAGGCATTGGAAGTGGCTTCGCATGTTATCCTGAAGATGGTGAACTATGTAATGAATTTTGCACCATTTGGCGTGTTTGGCGCAATAGCCGCCGTAGTTGCCTCCAAAGGCCTGGGCATATTTGAGTTCTACCTGAAATATTTTGGATTTTTCCTCATAGGCATTGCATTGTTGTGGGCCATCCTTTTAACTGCAGGGTTTGCAGTGCTTGGCCGGCGCATGAAAGAATTATTAAGAAGGATAGGCAGTCCTCTGCTTATTGCCTTCAGCACTACCAGCAGCGAAGCTGTATTCCCCAAGCTTACAGAAGAGCTGGAGCGCTTTGGCTGTAAAGACAGGATCGTGGCATTTGTGCTGCCGCTTGGCTACTCCTTCAACCTGGATGGGAGCATGATGTACATGACCTTTGCATCACTGGCCATTGCACAGGCTTATGGAGTTCACCTGCCGCTGGCCACGCAGCTTACCATGCTGCTGGTATTGATGCTTACAAGTAAAGGAATTGCAGGCGTGCCGCGTGCATCGCTGGTGGTGGTGCTTGCAACCTGCGCCATGTTCAATATTCCGCCGGAAGGTGTGGCCATCATTTTACCCATCGATCACTTCTGCGATATGTTCCGCACTGCTACCAATGTAGTAGGCAATGCCGTTGCTACAAGCGTGGTGAGCAAGTGGGAGGGGGAACTGGAAGGGGGTGAGTAGTGAATAGTGAGTATCTCACCACTCACAATCCAAACAACAAATAGCATAACTACCTATAAATATGTTTCTACTGGACAATCTGTATCTCCTTGACGTTTTTCACTGGACACAATTGCTGCAGCCTGAGTTCTATATAAAGAACGGCGGACTATGGCTGCTGGTGTTTATCATTTTTGCTGAAACAGGTTTGTTTGCCGGTTTTTTTCTGCCGGGTGATAGCCTGCTGTTTGTAGCAGGGATCTTTGCGCACGAGCTTGATGAAAAAACAAACAAGCCCGGACTGAGCCATCAATTGCTGGAGCTGCTGGGGATGGGAAATGTGCGCAATGAATGGCTCGATCTTGCGATCCTCATCGGTCTGCTTTCATTTGCGGGCATCATTGGCAATACAGTCGGGTATTGGTTTGGTAAACGGGTGGGGCCTGCTATGTATACCTGGCGAGACCGGCTGCTGTTCAAAAAAAGATACCTGCACCAGGCTAAAGAATTTTACGATAAGCACGGAGGCATGGCCATTGTTGGTGCACGTTTTCTGCCGTTGATCAGAACATTCGCGCCCATCATTGCCGGCATTGTGCAGATGGATAAAAAGAAATTCGCTTACTATAATATTGTCGGGTCTTTTGCGTGGGTGAGCAGTATGATACTTGCGGGGCACTTTCTTCAGAAATGGATCATGGACTGGTTCAATTTCGACCTGAAGCAACATCTTGAGTTTATTGTATTGGGAATTGTATTGGTGACAACTGCACCGGTGCTGATCAAACTATTTTTTGGAAAGAAAAAAGATCCAGCTGAACCTCTTAACTCATCCGAATCATGAATCAAAAACAGTACGGGATACTTTCAATCCCCGTTATTGTTGCTGCGCTCGGCTACTTTGTTGACATTTACGATCTGCTGCTGTTCAGCATCATTCGTGTTCCAAGCCTGCGTTCCATGGGCTTATCAGATGCACAGATAACCACATCCGGCGAAAGCATCATCATGTGGCAAATGGCCGGTTTGCTTATTGGCGGAATTATCTGGGGTGTCATGGGCGATAAGCGCGGCAGACTGAGTGTGCTGTTCGGTTCTATCATTCTGTATTCACTGGCAAATATTGCAAATGGCTTTGTGCAAACGCCCGATCAGTATTCAATGATCCGTTTCATTGCAGGGTTAGGTCTTGCAGGTGAATTAGGTGCAGGCATCACACTTATATCAGAAATTACGCCGCGTGAAAAAAGAGGGATGGCCACGTCAATGGTGGCTGGCTTTGGCTTAACAGGAGCTGTTGTTGCATTCATCATGAAAGAGAACTTTGACTGGCGCACCTGTTATTTCATCGGCGGAGGTTTAGGGTTGGCATTGCTTATACTTCGTATTTCAGTTTTTGAATCGGGCATGTTCCATGAGGTAAAAAAGCTGAATGTGAAGCGCGGTAACCTGTTCATGCTTTTTAATAACAGCGACAGGCTGAAAAGATATGTTTGTGGAATTCTCATCGGTCTGCCCACATGGTTCGTAATAGGCATACTGGTCACGTTTTCTAAAGAATTCGGAGAGCGGATGGGCATCACAGAAAAGATCGATTCGGGAAAGGCAATTATGTATGCTTATGCCGCCATCGCCATCGGCGATATCCTTATAGGTTTCATCAGCCAATGGTTCCGCAGCAGGAAAAAAGCGCTTTACCTGTTCTATTTTATTACTGCCATATTTATGGTGCTGTTCTTTACCGTGCAATGGGGAGGAAGCGCAGACAGGATGTACTGGATATGCGCCGGGCTTGGCTTTGGCACCGGCTTCTGGGCCATTTTTGTAACGATGGGCGCAGAGCAGTTCGGCACCAACCTGCGTGCAACGGCCGCTACCACTATTCCGAATATGGTAAGAGGAATGCTCACCATCCTGATACTTCCCTTGTTCAAAGGACTTCGCAGCCTTACAGATGATTATGTAATGGGAGGATGGCTTACTGCGATCATTATCATGATCATTACTCTTGTAGCTGCGGCGTTTACGCGGGAAACTTTTGGCAAGGACCTGAATTATGTTGAAGAATAATATAATAACACGAATTTTAGGCACGAATTTCACGAATGACATTGATCTTGTGCATTGTTCAATCATTCAGTGCTTTATTCGTGAAATTCGTGTCAACTAATTCGTGTTATTCTCCATGAAATTCCTCATCATCCGCTTTTCTTCCATTGGCGACATAGTGCTTACCAGCCCTGTGGTTCGCTGCCTTAAAACACAGGTGGCCACGGCGGAAGTGCATTACCTCACGCGCCAATCCTTTGCACCCATTTTTGCCGCCAATCCATACATCGATAAAATGTATTACCTGCAGGATGATCTTGCAGGTGTAACAGAAGCGTTGCAGCAGGAAGATTTCGATTATGTGATAGACCTCCATCACAACCTGCGCACGTTAAAAGTGAAGCGTGCATTGAATAAAAAAACTTTCTCTTTCCATAAGCTCAATATAGAAAAATGGCTGCTTACCGCATTCAAATGGAATAAGCTGCCCGATGTTCATATTGTAGACAGGTACATGGAAACAGTAAAGCAGTTTGGTGTAAAGAATGATGGAAGGGGATTGGAATATTTTATTCCAGAACAGGAGCATGTGAGAGAAGAAGATATTCCTACTGCGCACCTCGCGGGTTATATCGGGCTGGTGATAGGCGGCGCGCTTAACACCAAGAAATATCCCTTGCATAAATGGAAAGAGCTCTGCACGAAGCTCGATCATCCTGTTATTTTATTGGGCGGAAAAGAAGATGTTGCTGCCGGAAACGAGATCGCATCTATAGATCCGGTGAAAATATACAATGCCTGCGGAAAATTCAGCCTGAATGAGTCTGCCGACCTGGTGCGGCGTGCAAAGCTGATCATTTCGAACGATACGGGATTGATGCATGTTGCTGCTGCGTTCAGAAAGCCGGTGATCTCATTATGGGGCAATACCGTTCCGGAATTTGGCATGTATCCTTATTACGGTAATGATCAGCCGCACAAGGTTGTTTCATCACGCGATATAGGTAAAAATAAGGAAGTGATCAGTGCGGGTAGTTTATACGATATAATAGAAATTGATCAACTGAGTTGCAGGCCCTGTTCTAAAATAGGGTATAAGAAATGTCCACGCGGGCATTTTAAGTGTATGGAGAAGATTGAAGTGGAGAGTGTGCTTGGCAGAATTAATGAACGTCTTGGTTAATGACAAGTGAGTCGTTAGGTTGAATGACACTTCAATAATTAATTCCTATTCCTCATCGCTTCCTCCATCTTCTCTCTTATCAACTTCTTCTCCGCCGATGAATGCGTAAGATCATGCGCCTGTTGCAGGTATTCCTGCGCCTTTACAGCATCGCTTAGTCTTTTATAAAGATCGCCTAAGACTGCGCTGTAGATGTAATGCGATTTGATGAGCTGATCTATCTTTTCTATCGAAAGAATAGATTCAATGGCGGCAGCAATATTTCCCATTTCCGCAATTACCACTGCCCTGTTCAGCTTCACGATGCCGGTTGGCTTTACATTCAGTAAAAAATCGTACAGGCGAAGCATGCGCTCCCAGTTGGTCGATTTAAAATCCGGCGCCATGCAATGCTCGGCAGCTATAGCTGATTCTATATGATAAACAGAAAGCTCATTGCCCTCCGCAGAATTATTAAGACAGGTATAACCGATGGCGATCAGTTCCCTGTTCCATTTGGAACGGTCCTGCTGTTGCAGCAGCACCAGCTCATTGTTCTCATTCAACCTGCTTTCGAACCGCGCTGCATGAAAGCACATCAGTGAAAGCAAGGCAAACGTTGCGGCCTGGCTGCATCGCCTGTGTTCTGTAAGCAACTTGCAAAGCCGCATGGCTTCTGCGCAAAGGTCTTTGCGGATGATCTCATCCGCTTTCATCGAATTATATCCTTCGTTGAAAATAAGATACAGCACAGCATGCACGGTATTCAATCGTTCTTCGAGTTCCCTGCCTGCGGGGATGTTGAACTGGATATTGTTATCCCTGATAAATTCTTTTGCGCGGTATAATCTTTTCTGAACAACGGCTTCGTTGGTAAGCAATGATTTTGCGATCTCCTGTGCGCTGAAACCGGAAATGGTTTTGAGCGTAAGGGCTATCTGGTCTTCTTCTTTCAGCAATGGGTGGGCGCAGGCGAAGATCATGCGCAGCTGGCTGTCTGCTATTTCTTCTTCATGAAAAAATTGCGTGATAGAAGTTTCCGCTTCTGTAAATGATGCTGCAAATTCGCGCGAGTATTGATCAACGTGCTGTTGCCGCCTGATGACATCGATGGCTTTGTTGCGTGCAGTTTGCATCAGCCATGCAGAAGGATTATCGGGCAACTGATCGAAACGCCATACCTGCATTGCTTTCAGGAATGCTTCCTGCACCACATCTTCCGCCAGCTGCAGATTGTGCAACCCGAAGATGCGGGTGAGCACAGCAACCATGCGGCCAGATTCGTGGCGAAATAAGTTGTCGACTAAGTAATCAGAATACATGGTCTTATTTAAGGAACAAGGAACAAGAAACAAGGCACAAGAAAGAAACAAGGTACAAGGAACAAGAAGCAAGGCAAGGAAGATACAAGAAACAAAAGCCCAAAGTGTCAGCAACCCCTTGTGCCTTGTATCTTGTCCCTTGTCCCTTGTTCCTTGCACCTTGTGCCTTGTTCCTTGTGCCTTGTTCCTTGTGCCTTAAATTTTAGCTTCGCTAAAATTTCATGACTTCACGAACTTCCACAGAACCTCCCAGCGGCAAATCGGGGCAACCTTTGGCAAGTTCCAGAGCTTCTTCCAGCGATTCAGCTTTTACTACAAAGAAACCGCCTACGATCTCTTTGCTTTCAGCGAAAGGTCCATCAGTTATTACGTTCTGTGTACGCACGGTCTTGCCTTCGGGGGTCAATGCCTCGCCAGCCTGGTAAATGCTTCTTTGTTTCAGGTCTTCTACCCATCCAAACCATTTCTGCATATTGTCCTGCATATCCTGTGGTGAAGCTGTCTGGGGATCGAGGCCGCCGCGGAAAATGAACATGAAATCTTTCATGACTTTTGTTTTTTTAATGATGGAAATAAATAATTCGTGATAATGACGAATGAGTGGACAGGTTCAGGACACCCCCCCTGAACTTTTTATTCCCCCTTCCCCCTAAAGGGGGAATAAAGCTATTGTTTTGAAAAGGATAGAATTATATTACCCGGAAATTAGTAAAGACAAGTAAATGAAAATTATAAAAGATGATGGTTGCTGTCTACACCTTATAGAGGGCTCGATTCCCCTTTTAGGGGGACGCGAGAAAGCGATTAACAATAGTAACAACAGGGGGTAAAAACAAAGCCCCCGGGGATTCCGGGGGCTTTAATCGGTTTTGTGTCAGTTCCTTTTAGGTTATTCAATTACTCTCGGACAAGGTTGTTATTTCAACAGGCATTGGATTTAAAAAGAAGTTGATTGATACTGGATTTTAATTGGTTCGTTTCTCAGGATGTTGGATGCTTGGTTTTCTTTTTGGATATTGGCGGTTTTTTTACTGGACATTGGATTTAAGTGACCGTAACAATATCAATCAACTTGTATCAAAGGTAATAGCGCCCCTGCTTTAACGCAAGAGCACTATTGCTGGATTTTTAAGCTTCGGAATTTGCCGCCGCATTCGTAGTTTTCCGGCAATGCTACCGCGCAACTACTATCCGCTGACTGTACTGACGTTCTTTTCCAGCGAGTTGCACAACGTATGTGCCTGCCGGTAAGTCGGGCAAAGTGATCTCATTAAACCCGCTCATGCCGCGGATATTCCGCGTATAAAGCGTTTGACCAAGCGCAGAAACCAGTTTTAACTGCTCGAAAGGTTCGTAAACCGTAAGCAATAACCTGTTATTTCTTACAAGGCCGGGAATAACTGCGCCATTCAATTGCTTGTCTGAGCTTGTTGTTACAACAGGCGAATACTCAAAGCTTCCGTCTGCATTTACCATTTTGAGACGATAATACACTACCCCTGTTGTTGCAAGGAAATGCTGTACAGAATAGGTGAAGCCGTTTATGCTGTTGCGGGGCGTTACTGATTGCGCCAGCTGGTAATTCCTGCCATCGGTGCTGTATTCAATTTCGAATGACCTGAGATCCGATTCATAAGCTGTTTTCCAGTTCACCTGCACATGATCGTTTTTGCGAATGGCATTGAGGCTAAGCAATTTTATCGGAACAAGCGTAGTGGTGGTGAGATGGGAAATGGAGCCTGCAATATTCACGGCATAGACCTCGCCATTCTCGGCTTCGCCAAAAGCCACGATGTTACCCGGACCTGCCTGGCTTGTTATAAACCAGCCGCCGCTGCCATTGGATTTTATTTTATAATGAGTGCCGGAATAAACGTCCGCCGCTACATAATATCCATACATGGCAGGATACGCACTGCCGCGGTATACCTGCCCTCCTGTGACGGCTGCAGCCCCCGGGTTAGGATTGGGATATTGGAAAATAGGATCAATATATGTAGCGCCCGGCGTACAGGCATCGCTCTCATTAGGTATTGTGCCTTCAAAACAGGCCCATCCATAATTTACTCCTGCGGTTGCACTGGCTGCGCGATAATCAATCTCTTCTACCTGGTCTTGTCCAACATCGCCTATCCACATATCTCCTGTGAGTCTGTCAAAACTCCAACGGAAAGGATTTCTCAGTCCCAACGCAAATATTTCATCACGTATAGCCGGATCCGCTACGTAGGGATTATCTAAAGGAATACTATAATAAGGAGCTACATAAGCGCTGTCGCCTGTAAGCACATGCAACCGGATCATTTTTCCAAGCAGGCTGTTCCCGTTTTGTGAATTATTAAAAGGATCATCTCCGCTGCCTCCATCGCCGGTGGCGAAGTACAATTTGCCATCCTGTCCAAACTGCAGCCTTCCTCCATTGTGATTAGTAAAAGGCTTTTGAATGGTCAGCATCACTTTACGGGAAGTGTCGTCGGCCAGGTTAGGATTGTCGGCCCGCGTCTGGTAGCGGGCAATATTTATATAATCAACGCCTGCGACATTGGTATTATAGTAAACATAGAAGAAGCGATTGGTCTCATAGTCAGGATGAAATGCCATGCTTAATAAACCCCGCTCATCGCCGCCACCAACAAAAGTGACGCCGGCTACCGTTACCAGGTTGCCGAGGTAAGCGTGTGATTGATTGTATACCCTGATGGTGCCGGCTTGTTGAACTACAAAAAGGCGGTTAGTTCCGTCTCCGGCATTTACAATATCGATCGGAGAGCTTAGGCCGCCGCTGATAGCGGGCTCATAAACCAGCCTGGGTTGTGCGGTCAGTAAAATTGGGGAAAAAATAAGGGTGAGCATCAGTAAAACCCCAATGCTCAAACGAAGTGTAGCGTTACGGTGCATATTTCTGTGGTTTGAGAGAATATGCACAAATTTGATGCCCCCGTGGTTAGTGGAATTTGGGGTGAGTTGTGAGC
>JBAVMD010000923.1:0-6875 GCA_049689695.1 Chitinophagaceae bacterium
GATGAAGACGACGACATTTCCCTGGAAAAAAAATTAATGGCATGGCTGAAAAGGATCCTTGTAAATGCGTGTATAGATGAGTTGCGAAGGTCGGCCATGATGCCGGAGATTGGCGGCATTCCGGATCATGTCTGGGATATACCTGATAACAGGCAAAATGCTGATGAATTGCTATTGTACAAGGAGCTCATTATTCTGATCAAACAATTACCCCCGCCATACAGGGTTGTGTTCAATTTATATGTGATAGATGGGTTTTCCCACGCAGAAATAGCAGAGATGCTCAACATGTCAGTGGGAACATCAAAATCAACGCTTTCGAGAGCAAAGGCGTTGCTGCAAAAAAATATCAGGCAATCAGAGGATAGAATATTATGCAGGATATAGACCAAAATATGGACGAATTGTTGCCCAGGGCAGCTGAGCATTACCCGCTAAGGGTAAATGAAAGCGATTGGGAAACCATTGCCGGACGGTTGAGCGCCTCTGCTGAAACTGCTGCTCATAAAAAGCATGTGGCGAAATACCTGCGTGGTTTGTTTGTGTTCCTGTTTCTTTTTACCGGTGGAATGTTCATTAGCCGTGAACCCAGGGGAATTAAGCTGGCGGCAACCAAGGCCAATGAACGTTCGATAGAACCAGTTGTAATTGCTGAAACTGCAGCAATAAAAGCTACACGTTTGAGCACGCATGACTTACCACCCCGGCGCGGCTTATTGGAACATGCAATGAATGCAGGTGAAAGCAACACAAACGTTGAATTGCCATTTATAATAGAAGAAAGGAATGTTCGTAATGCGCATCAGCATTTGCTGGGGCAAAAACATAATGCAGCAGTAAAATATGATGCTGTTGCAACTACCAACCCTCTTCATTTTGCTGAGCTTACCATATCGCCTCCAAAAGCACAAGCTCCGAAAAAACGTAGCGGGCTTTATGTAGGTATAGTTGGCGGACCCGAAGGCAACAAGGTGAAAGGATGGGAACTCAGCAGTTGCGGGTTCGATGTTGGATTGGTATTGGGCTATGATCTTAATGACCGGTTTTCGCTGGAGACCGGACTGCTGTTTACAAAAAAACATTATTTCTGTGAAGGGCAGGATTTCAATATGGAAATGCCGGGCATGAAGCTGGAAAGCCTGGAAGGAAAAAGCAGGTTATTGGAAATTCCCGTGAAGCTGAAATACAATGTGATCCGTAAAAGAAAATGGAATGTTTTTTCAACTGCAGGACTCTCCTCTTATGTGTTGACCCACGAAAAGAACAATTACCTGCTGACTGTAAATGGCAGCCAGCAGAATATGATAAGTAATTACGAAAAAGCTTCAAAATATTTTGCAGCAGCTGTTGATGTAAGCCTGGGGTACGAGTTGAAAGCAAGCCCGCGCCTGCGGCTGAGGCTTCAGCCTTACCTGCAAATACCATTGAAGGGAATGGGAGTAGGTTCCGTATCTGTTCAAAGCATAGGCGTGCATGCGGGCATTACGCACAGACTGCGATAATTAAACCAATCCTTACATTTTTTTTTAAACTAAACATTAGGGTGGGCACATCTTGGCCACTGCTTTGTCCTGACCGATTTGTAAACATAAAAAACCGAGAATTATGAAACAACTAAGATTGATCGTGGCCCTGGGCCTTTTGGCCATTACAGCCTGTAAGAAAGAACAGCAAGCATCGCAACAAACTGAAATTCCTGCACAGGCAAGGGGTTCTGATAACAGCGACAAGAACGGGTATGTGTATACGCTGAGCAATCAGCCATCCAGTAATGAAGTGCTCGTGTACCGCCGTTCGTCAGACGGAATGCTTGCTTTCGCAGGGTCTTATCCTACTGGTGGAACAGGCACAGGCGGTGGTTTAGGCAACCAGGGCGCCATTGTTTTTGCAGATGGACAGAAGTACCTGCTGGCCGTTAACCCTGGCAGCAATACCATTTCAGCTTTACAGGTTACCGGCAATAATGTTCACGTGCGCTCAACTGTTAGCTCCGGTGGCGTGAGGCCGGTGAGCATCACCAGCTATGGCGACCTGGTTTATGTGTTGAACCAGGGAGGCAACGGCAGCATTTCAGGGTTCAGGATAGTGAACAATGGCAGGCTGGTAGCTATACCAAATTCTACCCGGCCATTAAGTGTAAACGCACCTACTGATCCCGCACAGATATCTTTTGTGCTTAACGGAAGCGTAGTTGTGATCACTGAAAAAGCTACCAACACCATCACCACTTATACCATCAGCCCGTCAGGTGTGCCAGGTGCAAAGCATTCTATTACTTCTTCCACGCCTACGCCTTTTGGATTTGCTCCCGGCGCTATGGGAACAGTATTTATATCTGAGGCAGCCGGCGGCGCTCCGGGCGCCAGTGTGCTTTCTTCGTACCGTGTTCAGGAGAATGGACAAATTTCTGTGGTTGAAGGATCTGTTGGCGCGGGACAAACAGCAGCCTGCTGGGTAGTGATTACTGAAGACGGCGAATTTGCTTATACTACCAATACGGGCAGCAATAACCTTTCATCTTTTGCAGTGAATGTGCTTACAGGAAGTATTGATGTACATGAAGCTATTGCTGCCACCAGCCCGCCCGGGCCAATAGATGCAGCGCTTTCGAATGGTTCAAAATTCCTCTATGTGCTTACGGCAATGGGTCACACCATTAATGGATATGCAGTTGGCGAAGATGGAAGCTTAACACCCATGCAAACAGTTGGCGGTGTTCCTCCAGGCGCTACGGGATTAGCAGCGAAATGATTGAAGGACCATTAAATAAAAGCGGCTGGATAAAAGTCTCAGCCGCTTTTTTATTTCATATTTCAGGAAATGAAACTTGCAAGCTCCTACACTATCGCCACATCCTCTCTTACAACTTTACCCCCCAACTCCGAAATCGTAAATGCGTATGCTTCTTTTGTTCCTTCTTTCCCGCTATGCGTAAACACTAAAATCCGCTCACCGTCTGTTCGCACATGCACAATTCCAAAAGCGCTGCGGCTGAACGCATAAAAAGGTTTTTTGCTGCCCTCGGCGCGCACAGCGTCTCCTTCGCCCTTAAAAAACGCTACCATTTCGGTTACAAAAATGAGCGGACGATCAGTGCGTGAATGCTTCCCTAAGGCGCCCACCAGTGTAGCGCGGGGATGAATGTATTCCTTTTGTTCATTTTCGTCGCCACTGGAAACAATTGATATCAAAGGCTTCACTGCCTCAAGAAAGGGATTGGAAAAATCAGCCGACCCATGATGAGGAACTTTAAGAACTTCAGCTTCAATTGGCCGCTCGCCGCTATTTGATTGGTCTACAAGTATGTCCTCTGCTTCTTCATTCAAATCCCCGGAAAATAAAAAACGAATGTTTCCATAGGTTAATCGCAGTATTACGGAATGTCCATTGATGGTATGTGATGCAGAAAATGATCCTTGGGGACTGTCGCTTAATTTCTGTTTTACGCTTTTCGGCGGATCAACCAAAAATTTAAGCGCGGGCTTTCCGTTCACGTTTTCTGTAATAGGGCCTAATACCTCCACTTCCATTCCATCTAAAAACGAAAATGCACCCTGACTGTTATGATCAAGACGGCGCTGTTCCAATCCTCCGAAAAAATCAGCATATTCTTTAAGAGTAGACTTCCATTCTTTAAAAAATTTATTGAGTTCTTTATCGGGAACAGCCAGTAGATCATCCTGCAACCCTGTGAGGTAGAGACGGTCATCTTTCTTTGTAGTGGGACCAAGTAATTTCACATCCGGGATATCTTTTTTCTGATCGTCTTTCCCCGGCCGTTTTACTATTCCATTATGATAAACACGTAATGGCCGGATAAACAATCGCTTTCGTGGATTTTCGTGTTGTTCTGATTTCAGAATTTCGGAAAGCCCTGCATAATGGTCGGCATCGCCATGAGTAACAACAATGCAATCAATGTCCTTAGGATTATCCGGACTGGTATTCTGGAAGCGGGCAGCCAGGTAACGGGCAAACATTTGATTTTCACCTCCATCGATCAGCAGGACCTTACCGTCTGGCGTCTCTACTATACAACCATCACCCTGCTGTACATCCACAAACGAAACTTGTAATACATCCCGGTCTTCAATCGGGCGAATAACACCATCCTGTTGATTAGATTTTGCGAAAATAAAGCCTACCCGCTCTACCGGCTCGATGCTGCCGGTTGAAGCGGGAACAAATTCCTGCAGCCTGATCTCAATGGTAGTTGAAGTTTGCTTGATTACCTCAACAGCATCTCCCCAGGCGAGAACTGTCAGAATATCTTCCTTTTTCTTTACTTTTTCCTTATAGACCTTGACAAGATCTGTGGCAATGAAGTGTGTGTGCATATATGTGGGGTTTGCTCTTAAGCCAGATAAAAAGGAATTGATCTGAAAAAGTTAGGTGTTTTTCCGGTATCCCCGGTTAACCGTTTTTAAAACTCACGAATTCATCGATATCAAAAAAGAGCTTGATCAGGCACAAAATCTTGACTGGTGGCTGCTTTGCAATCGTTTTTTTTATTAATTTGCCGCCCGAGAACACCCCTAAACCTTCTCCTTCAGAATCCATTTTCCTTTTTTCTTTCTCTCCATCTAAATCGCGGCACCGTGCATCAGACTGATGCAGGGGAAGCCAGTTTTTTGTATGGAGACCTGCGAACGTCAATAATAATCTCAACTATATGAAACCCCTATTTCTATTCTTAAGTCTTTCATTATTATCAGCCTTTGGGTTTGCACAGGATTGTGCGTCGGTAACCATTACCGGCGGCAACGGGCAAATAACCATTTCAGGGCTGACTGCACCCATTGCAACGGTGCAGGTATTCAACAGTTCCTGGGCAAGCGTTTATAATCAAACGTATACAAACCAGCCTGGCACCGTGATGGTATCACCACTCACTGCCGGACAGTACTTTGTAAATGTGCGGTTCTATACCAGCGCCTGGGCATCTATTTGCGAAAAAGGATCAAATGCAACAGTAACCGCCGGCACACCCCAGCCGGCAGATACCTGTGGCGCTACCTTCCAAAAAACTTTCGGCACACTTGCAGGTGATGACGAAGGCTATAATATAGCAAAAACCGCCGACGGTGGCTATGTAGTGGTAGGACATGGCGCTGCAAGCGGAACTACAAATGATGATGCCATTGTGATGAAATTAGATGGTAAAGGAAGTTTGCTGTGGAGCAAAACATTAGGAGGCCCGCAGGAAGATTATTTGTCGCAGGTGGTAGCCACCCCTGATGGAGGTTTTGTTGCCACTGGTTCAACAAACGGCACAGATGCTACACCCTATTCAGGAGATTGCTGGATGGTTAGATTTGATGCCAGTGGAAATGTTGTTTGGCAGAAACGATTCTTTGTTAACGGAAACGCTGGAAATATATCTCTGCTTACTGCAACCAGCGATGGCGGGTTTGCATTTACGGGAACTTTCCCTTATACCCCCGGACTTTCAGACTTTATGGTTGTGAAGACAGATGCAAACGGAAATATTTTGTGGCAGAGAAAACTGGGTAGTGGCAATAGCGACGGTGGTAACGGCATTGCTGAAGATAACCATGGCGGAGCCGGGTTGGTGGTTTGTGGCGTATATTATGGCTCTACTCTATATGATGTGGTTATTTCAAAGCTGGACCTGGTTACCGGCAATCTTATGTGGACAAAGACCTACGATTTTGATTCACGAAGCAATTGGTCGATCACATTAACTAAAATATCAGACGGCTTCATTTTCACTGTGCTGAATGCTGATGGATTTGCGTTGGAAAATTCAAGGCCGGGAATTTGCAAAATCGATTTTAATGGCAATATCATTTGGGTTAAAGAGTTTCCCATGCCTAATTGCCGCGATGCCAGAACCACTGTGTTGCCTGATGGCAGCTTTATGATGGTGCAGGGCGAACTCCCGCACGATGCTGCATCTGAACTTAATTTAATGAGGATAGATGCTGCCGGCAATATTATCTGGGCAAAAAAATATCCCAGGGCCGGCGCACAATGGCTTTGGAACATTATAACGGATGGTAATTCCGTAGTTGGAGCCGGTATTGCAACCCAGGGTTCTTATAACGATATAATGGTTGCCAGGGTAGACATGAACGGCAAAATGGGCACCTGCTCATCCCAAAATGTAAGCGTTACTGCCCGTAACCCGGTAGTTACACCCATCAACTTTACATGGCCAACAAATACTGCGCTTAATCTTTCAACTGCAACTACAACCTATACGGTTGCCGTAAATAATGCTGTTGAAAACCTTGTGTGCTCAGACGGTTGTCCAAACATCACCATCAGCAGCCCAACGGTTAACGAAAATGCAGGCAATGCTGTGTTGCAGGTTTGTATTCCTTCTCCGGCTGCAACTACGCTGGTGTATCAGTACACTACTGCTAATGGCACGGCCACTTCAGGTTCAGATTATACAGGTGGAGCTGGTACAGTGACTATTCCTGCAGGACAAACATGCGGTACTATTTCTATCCCGATTACGAACGATACAGATATTGAGTCAGCCGAAAACTTTACGGTTTCAATTGGCTCAGTTACCGGTACTGTTACTATTAATGATGATGACCAGGCAACCAGCAATTGCAGTGGCGTTACATTCACTCCGGGCAATAACCAGATCACCATTACCGGTGTTACGGCACCTGTTGCCACCGTGCAGGTGTTCAACAGCAGCTTTGCTACTGTCTTCAATCAATCATACACCAATGCACCGGGCACTGTAGTAGTTCCCATTGGCGCAGGCACTTACCTGGTGAAGGTTACTTTCTACACAGCCAATTGGGCGTATGTGTGCGATAAGAGTGAGAACGTTACAGTGGTGAATAATTGTCCTGCTGGTACCATTTGTATTAACAATACATGTCCTTCAC